>CAYVSP010000014.1:8225-23646 GCA_964453655.1 uncultured Candidatus Saccharibacteria bacterium | reverse complement strand
GTCTCCAAAGAAGCAGAGAAGTATTACCAGGCCGAAAAACGCGAGCGTATAGGCTTGGCGTGGATACTGGCAGTTGTGACTCTGGCCGGTACAGTCATTGTAGTACTTGGACTCTTTTTTGGCGGGCGTTGGGTGTACCACAAGGTTGCGCATAAGAATCAACCGACCACAACCCAAAATCCTCAGACGAGCTCTTCCAATACCGAAAGCTCCGGTAGCGGCTCCTCTTCAGGTTCGGCATCTTCCAGTTCAAACTCTACACCACCTGCTTCTTCTAATAATCCACCTAAACCTACTACGTCTAGTGGTACAACTCCAGCACCAAATAACAGCGCAACACCCAATACCGGACCTGGCGATACTATGGCAGCATTCATCATTGCATCAGCCCTGGGCTTTGGCGTTTATGAGCTCAGACTGCGGGGTAAACTAGGGCGTTCTTAATCTGCGCTTTCGTTATCTTTGGGCGGCTGGATAAAGTAATTAATTTCGTTGATAACATCCAATAAGGCCTGCGCCTTAGATTTCTCATCGTTAATCTGTTCGGCTGCTTCATAAGCCGTTTTGACCAATTCTTTATTATCAGCCGCCTGGATCATCATCATGGTTGTTTTGAATTTCTCTTCCGGTGTCTGGTTTAGATGGCCAAGCAGTGGCGAAAGCTGTTGCAAGGCCTGTCGTTTGATATCAAGCAAATTATCATCTTGCGGGGACGAAGTTGCTGTACCTGGATCAGAGGCAGGAGCCGGTGTTTCTTCATAACTACCTGCGTCATTTATGGCTGGAGCGCCAAAAGCTGGCACCGGGGTATTCGCGTCATTGGTATCATCCGTCTGATTATCATCAGTCGGGTTTTGGTCGTCTGTCTGATTTTGATCGTCATCGTGGCCGAACATCCCATACTCCGTTTAACAAATTAGCAATTTAGCCGACGCACTTTTACAATGGTAATAGTATCAAAACCTATAGATAAACAAAAGCGTCATGGAGGACAGGTGTTAGACGATTTAAGCATAATAAAACAGCGTGATCCGCAGGACGCATTAGGCGTGATTGCTGCACAGTGGCAACAGTTAAAATACGATTTTGACGTAACATTTAGCCCGACAGCAGAAGTCAGAAATATTGTGCTGGCAGGAATGGGGGGGTCAGGGTGGCCGATTGAATACTTGCAGTCGTGGCCTGGTCTTTCGCTGCCACTTGAGATTAATCGTACCTACAGTGTGCCTTCATACGTGAACGAAAACACACTTTTTATAGCTTCGAGTTACTCTGGTAATACCGAAGAAGTAATTTCTGCTTTACACGAAGCTGAAGGTAAGAAAGCTCAAATTGTCATAATGGCTTCCGGCGGCCAACTTGCCGCAATATCTAAAGCCAAAAACTTGCCGCTATATTTGTTACCAACTGGAGGACAGCCAAGGATGTCCTCCTTTTATTTTATAGCCGCTATGCTCAACTTGTTTGAGCCATTGGGAATTATTGAGAAGGATAGCTTGCTATATTTAAAAAAAATGGCTGAATGGCTTAAAAGCCAAATCACCAGTTGGCAACCTACGACTCTAACCTCTCAAAACCCCGCAAAGCAGCTAGCGCAGGAACTTATGGGAAAGACAGTGATTGTTTACAGCGGTCCCTTGATAGCTCCGGCGGCCCATAAATTGAAGATTTGTATGACGGAGAATTCAAAAAATCTGGCATGGCATAACCAATACCCTGAACTTAACCATAATGAATTTACCGGCTGGTCGGGTCATCCTTTGCAAAAGCCGTTCGCAATTATAGAAATTCGTTCTAACCTTGAGCATCAACGGGTACAGAAACGCTTTATCGTAACAGAGAAGTTACTATCTGGCTTGCGCCCCAAGCCTCTAGTAATAAAACCTATAGGCGAAAATGTTGCGCAGCAATTATTTTGGACCAGCATGTTTGGCGATTTTGTAAGCATCTATCTGGCAATTCTAAATAGTGTCAATCCGACACCTGTTGACTTAGTGGAAAAGCTTAAAGTGGCACTGGACGAGTAGAATTTTACTATTATGGATGCCAAACGGTTTTTTAATGAAGCGCTAAAAGCCGGCGGCATGTGCATGCCCCATATTTTGCCCAGGCAATTGAATAATTCAACACCGTGCACTGACTGGAGTCTCCAACAACTACTCGGCCATGTGGTCTATGAATTGCTGTGGGTGCCCGATATCGTCAATGGCAAGACAATGGCTGAAGTTGGTGATAAATATGAGGGCGATGTACTAGGCGATGACTTACTAGTGGCTTGGGACAATGCTGCCAATAAAGCGTCTGCGGCCGTTAAGCAAGCTGACCTTTCGGCCACGGCCCACCTGTCTTATGGTGATACCAAAATGGAAGCTTACATAACAGAGGTAGGCTGCGACATGCTGGTGCACGGCTGGGACGTTGCCCAAGCCGTGAATTGCACGCTGCACATGGACAAAAAATTGGCTCAGTTTGCCTACTTTTACTATCTGCCTAGAGCCGATAGAGCCCGACTGAGCGGGGTCTTTGGAGCGGCCATAGACGTGTCGAGCGACTCTATCATACAAGTAAAACTACTTGCACTTCTGGGGAGAAAAGCCTAAAACTTAAGGTATGCACCAGATTAGTAGTGCCAAAGATGTCAAAAAGCTGGGCACAATTCTTTCAGTTTGGGCTCATCCGGACGATGAATCTTTCTGTGCTGCCGGTATCATGGCAGCCGCAGTTAATAACGGCCAAAAAGTGATATGTGTTACCGCAACGCGTGGTGAAAAGGGTGTTCGCGATGATAAGCGTTGGCCGGTTGATAAATTGCCTGAAATCCGTGAAAAAGAGATGTTGGCTGCACTCAAAGAACTAGGCGTCACCAATCACCACTGGCTTAACTATATTGATGGTGATTGCGATTGTATTTCTGGTAATGAGGGCAGACGACAAATCAAAAAGCTCATTGAGATGTACCAACCGGATACCATTTTGACTTTTGGGCCTGATGGGTTGACTGGGCATCCAGATCATCAAGCGGTTTCTCGGTGGGCAAGACAAGCTGCCAAAGACACAAACGTTAAGGTTTATCAGGCTGTGGAAGAAAAAGAACATTACGAAAAATATATGAAGCCGATGGATAGACAGTTCAATATCTACTTCAACATTGACAAACCACCTATCTATAATGGAGAAGTTTGTGCAATTGCCTTTACATTATCACCTGAGCTGAGGCGTAAAAAACAACGTGCTCTACAAGCCATGCCGTCGCAGACCGAAGTGATGTTCAAACAAGCTCCTGATTTTATGGAAGCCAGTCTTCAGGCTGAGTATTTTGTGAGCAAGGACTAGACCGGTCGTTCTTTAACCTTGAGCAAATAGGCCACATAGCCGGCTACGATATGGAGCACAAACCAGGTTATAACAATCGATATATATTCATTAGCCGATAGATCTACCAGCAGACTACTTGCCAGTAAACCACCAATGATGTAATCAAGTTGATCGAAAGGAAACCAGCTGCGGCCGTCTTCCACCCCAAGCTGACGTTTAAAAAAACTCTCTATAGCATCACCGGCCAGAGCCCCGAAGCCCATTAGCATGCCACCGAGTGTAGATAAAGCAATCAGCTGCAATCCAAAGGCCAGCGAAGCGCCGATTAACCAAAAGTTTTGTATAAAAGCCACTCCGCCGGCGACCAATATACCAGCTATAAGTCCGCGCCAGGTCTTGTTGTCGCCGAAGATACGCTTTCCGCGAAACGACTTGCCGAAATCCAAGGGAGAATTCCAATTTTTCAACCGTGGCAGCTGGCTAGCAAATACCGGTGTGGCGTTGGCAATGCCGGCTGGCAGGAAAAACCATACTGCAAAAATAATGCTATTTATCATGCGCGTTTAATCCTTAACTTATGGCCCAGTCGGTGCAGTTTGGGGTATAGCAAACTGCGGATTCTAGGCCGTCTGGTGAGCATGCGTGCTTGTGATAGCAGGTTCAGCAAATTTTCGCGGTTAGGAATTTCACTTAACATAGTAATGTTTCCGCCCAGTCCACGCCAGCCATGGGCATCACTGCTGGCTGCTCGCAACTTCTGGTGCAGCTTGGCCCAAGCCGCCGCCTTTGGTCCGCGGTTTTGCAGCCAAGCCCGGCCATTATGAACTTCGATAATATCAACGTGCTCAGCAATTTTATCAAGCGTTTTTAGACTAATGCCATGACGCACTGTTTCAAACGGATGGGGAATATAGACAATACCGCCTTGGGCCTTAATCGCGCGCACTGTAGCCAGCGGACTTAAATTAGCCAGGACTGGCTTATTCAAAAACAAACCGATGATTTCACCGGCCGTTGTCATAATCTCTTCGCCAATAATGATGCGGCTTTCACCGAAAGCTTGCTGTAATTGCAGCGCAAAATCTATGCGGTTGTGATCTGTCACGGCTACACAGTCCAAGAGGCCCTCGCTAAAAGCTTTGTCGTATTGAGTTTGGGCCAGACCTCCATCCGGTGATGCTTTGGAATGTGTATGGAAATCAACCCGATACATCTTAAATTTTCTCGCTAATCCTAATAAGACGATCAATTGCCGTGAGGAAGGAAAGAATCGCTATAAATGCGACCGCTACAGGCAGTAGTGGTGAAAAGATAAGCCCCACAACAAGCAAGAACATACGAACCTCAAAACGCATCAGGCCGTCTTGAAACATGCGATTAATGGTGCGGATATCCCTAGCACCATCACTGACAATTACCTCTGCTTTAGCTTTCACGTAGCTGACGCATAAGCTAGCGCCACAGGCGGCCACAGCCCAGACGGCGGCGTAAGGTTGCCCGCTTGCCACAAAGTAATAAGCAATACCAATGTAAAGCAATACTTCCTTGAGTCGGTCGCTTGAGGCGTCCAGCAGCATGCCAAAACTAGATTCTGTGTCTTGTAGGCGGGCTAACTGGCCGTCCAAAACATCAAACAGTCCAAAAATAATTAGTAATATACCGGATATTAGGAGGTGGCGGCTAGCGATTAGCAGGGCAATAACAACGTGCATAAGTAAGCCAAGCAATGTAATACTGTTGGGGCTCAACTTGCCTCGAGTAACTTCATTCAGCAGCTTGGCAAAAGGATGCACTATACTACGTACTACTTTGCGGACTGTGTCCAAAAACTCCGTCATCCTGAATATTATAGCGAATATGAACCAAAGCTCGATATAATTACATCTATGGATATCCGATTGACTGAGGTCCAAAGGCAGTTTTTGCTAGCCATGCTACTGTCGAGTGCCATAAATATTGGTTTTTATTTAGTCCGTGTAGCTTCCGGACATAGTTGGCGTTACTGGTTTTTGCTATGGAATCTACTATTAGCCTGGCTACCGCTGGTCTTTGCCTGGCTACTTACTCTTAGCCTTAAAACGCACCGCTGGACAAGTGCGCAGCCGCTGGTTTTTACGGCCTTATGGCTCGGCTTTTTACCAAATAGCTTTTACATGGTTAGTGACCTTATCCATCTTCATAGTACCGGTGAGGTGAGTTTGCTTTATGACGCCGTGATGCTTTTTTCGTTTATTTTTACTGGCTTTGTGCTGGGCTTTACCAGCTTGTTTATTGTCCAGCATAACCTTAAAGAAAAGCTCAAACGGACTGACACGCATGCCATTATGGCCGGTGTACTAATGCTGTGCAGTTTTGCAATCTATCTAGGCCGCTATTTTCGCCTCAATTCATGGGATATTCTAGTGAACCCGGCTGGACTAATATTTGATGTGTCGGATCAGTTTTTTAATCCAGCCTCACACCCGCAACTTATCACAACCACGCTGATGTTCTTTATGCTGCTAATTGGTATATACGCAGTAATCTGGCAAGTTATTCGTGCCCTAGAAACGCATTGGCGCTAAACTTGACACAAAAATAAATATGGTTTATGGTTTGGGAATGCTAAAACAGCAACTGAGTTTACAATCTCGTCGCAGCAACCGTATCAACGGGGGCTGTCCTTGTAGTTGTTAAAAATATTCAAAGTTCCAGACAGCTTCCCGTTCACAGGGAGCTTTTTTAATTTTGGAGAAATTGTGAAAGAGTCAGAAATATTTTTCTTAAAGCCAGACAGTATCGTAGGAAAGTTAGTTAATCCCAGCCTGGTTATATCAGGCAGTTATGAAGAAGCCATGGTGCCTATAACTGAAGCTGATATAGCCGACCATATATTAGGCATTTATGCCGTACGCGGAAGAGATGCGCAAGCCGTAGGATACGCGGCTTGTAAACAGATTTTGCGCACTGCACCTAGAGCATTGATGGGCGGAGTATATCTTGAACCTGAATATAGGGGCTATGGATTGGCCACTGGAATGGTAAGTATTCTCACGCAGAAAGTTTTTCAGAACTTACCATACATTACTGCTTGCACCGCTAACTGTAATACAGATAGCATTCCTGTCTTTGCAAGACTTGGCTATAAACCAAAGGGCGTGGAGATAGATGGCAAAGTAAAGTATGAATTAACCAAAGACGCCTGGCGGGCTAGAAGTAGTGCTAAGCCAGTCTGATATAGTTGAGATGATGCAAGAAGAACTAAAAAGGGCTATCCGGGCAGTAGTAAAAGATCTGTTCACACTTGATGATACTGTTGAACTAACACGTCCAGCTGAACAATTCGGTGACTTTGCATCAAACATCGCTCTTAAAATTGCCGCCAAAACGGGCCAGCAGCCACTGGAAGTCGCTAAGGCAATTATTACTAAACTCAAAGACTCAACGACACTAGTTGAGGAAGTTTCTGTAGCTGGACCGGGCTTTATTAATTTCAAGCTTTCCGATAAAGCACTGCTTGAAGAGCTCAAGCGAGTAGGAAAAAAATACGGACATAACGACAGGCATAAAGGAAAAACCGTGGTGGCTGAGTACTCTGATCCAAACCCGTTTAAGGTGCTCCATGCCGGCCACCTATATACGTCCATAGTTGGCGAGAGCATAGCCAATTTATTTGAAGCAGCTGGCGCTAATGTCCACCGCGTAAACTATGGCGGCGATGTTGGTTTGCATGTGGCCAAGTCGATATGGGGTATTTTGCAAGAAATTGGTGGCGAAAATCCTGAGAAATTAGATGAGATTTCAAAATCTAAGCGAGCAGATTGGCTCAGTGCTGCCTACGTTAAGGGTAACAATGCCTATGAGGAGGATGAATCAGCCAAACGTGAAATTGTATCGTTGAATAAAAAGATTTATCAGCTCCAAAAAGAAAACGATCGGGCCGCAGGTCTGGCTAAAATTTATTGGACGACGCGGCAATGGAGCTATGATTATTTTGATGAATTTTACTCTAGGATTGGCTCGCACTTCGAGAAATATTACCCGGAAAGTGAAGTAGCCGAGCTTGGACAAAAAACAGTTGAAGAGCAGCTAGCAAAAGGCGTGTTTGAGAAGTCCGACGGCGCTGTTATCTTTACCGGCGACAAACACAATTTACATACACGAGTTTTCATCAATTCTCAAGGATTGCCCACCTATGAGGCCAAAGAGGTCGGCTTAATTCTCAAGAAACAGGCCGATTATAATTTTGACACTTCAATTATTATTACTGCTAACGAAATCGCGCAGTATATGCAAGTGGTTTTAAAGGCACTTGAACAATTCCAGCCAAAGCTTGCCAAAAAGACGATTCACTTAACACACGGCATGGTCAAGCTTAGGGGCGGCGTAAAAATGAGCTCCAGGCTTGGCAATATCTTAAGGGCAGTTGATGTACTGGACGCAGCCGCGGTTGCCAACCACAAATTATCCGGTAAGGAGCAACCAGCTGTTGTGCTCGGGGCAGTCAAGTATGCTTTTTTAAAACAAAGCATCGGCGGCGATATTATCTATGACGCGCAAGAGTCAGTGGTTATTACCGGTAACAGTGGACCGTATTTACAATATGCGCATGCCAGAGCCAAAAGCGTACTGAGTAAAAGCGCTAAAAAACCCGCCCTGGCAGCGGAAGCAGAGCTTGAACCGCCCGAGCGCAGTTTGGTTCGCAAAATCAGCGAGTTTCCGGAGACAGTCGATAAAGCGGTAGAAGAACTGGCCCCACATCATATTGGCACCTATCTCTACGAATTAGCGCAGACATTTAATCGATTTTACGAAGGCAATCGCATAATTGGCGATAAAAGGGAAGAACTACGTCTGAAACTGGCAGAATCATATGCTCAAGTACTGGCAAACGGCCTCAGCCTGCTTAATATCCAAGCCCCAGAAAAGATGTAACTGCTACAATTAACCAGATGCTAGAGACCGCACATAAACTTATCCGGCGAGTGGGAAAACGGCTTGGTTTAAGCCAGGCCGACATTGATTATTTGCTTAAAGCCGATCAAGAGCATGAGTTTGAAATTGAACTCAGCAGCGGGACTAGACATAAAGCCTATCGGGTGCAGCATAGCAACGCATTGGGGCCATATAAAGGCGGCATACGTTTCCACCCGGAGGTTAATCTAGACGAAGTACGGGCCCTCGCTACACTAATGTCGCTGAAAACAGCTGCGGTTGGCTTGCCTTTGGGCGGAGGCAAGGGTGGTATTATTGTTAATCCAAAAGAAATGACTCAAAAAGAACTAGAGGAGCTTTCGCGCGCTTACGTACGCCAGCTGCAACCGCATATTGGTCCGGACAAAGACGTGCCGGCCCCAGATGTCAACACTAACGCCACCATTATTGATTGGATGGTTGATGAATACGAGCAGCAGACTGGCGACAAGAGCCATGCTTCATTTACTGGCAAATCAATTGAGAAAGGCGGCAGCTTAGGCCGTGAAGCCGCCACCGGCCGTGGTGGCGTCATCGCACTGCGGGAAATACTAAAACTTATGGAGCGCGAAGATGAAGTGATTTCCATGGGAGTACAAGGTTTCGGTAATGTCGGTTCATATTTTGGAACTATTGCTCAGCAAGAACAACCCAACTGGCGCCTAGTCGCAGCGACTGATTCTAGCGGCGGCCCATATAAAGCAGCTGGTCTCAGTGCCTCCGAAGTAGAAAGTTACAAAAAACAAACGGGGCCGCTCAAAGACTACCGCACGACTGACAGCAGTGCCATTACCAACGTAGATTTTTTAGGCGTAGACGTTGAGGTGTTAGTCTTCGCAGCGCTCGGCGATGTTGTTAATAAGGACAATATGGAACAGCTGAGGGCAAAGATAGTTCTGGAGCTAGCTAACGGCCCGGTGAGTGAAGATGCCCACGAATATCTGACAAGTCGTGGTGCCATCGTGATACCAGATATCCTTGCCAATGCCGGAGGCGTTATAGTCAGTTATCTTGAATGGCTGCAGAATAAGAAAGGTGAAAGTTGGAGCGAAGAACGGGTCAATACTGAGATGGAAAGATACTTGGTTAAGGCTGTAAAAGAGGCCTATGCCTACGCCAAACGAGAAAGCATCTCGCTTAAAGAAGCAGCGGTTAGTATTGCGGTACGTCGTATACTAGACGCTAAAAGGGGATAACATGACTGAACATGAGCCAAGTAAGGCAGAAATTCTAAAACAAGTGGAAAACGCCAAAGATGAGCTCGACAAAATACCGAGTGGGAAGGTAAGAGGGGCCTTTGCCGGCTTTGTAGATTTTGTGCGTCAACAAGGAGTTGTTGGCTTAGCAGTCGGTTTTGTACTCGGTGTGGCGGCTAAAGGCGTAGTTGATTCAGTAGTGAACAATGTGGTTAACCCTGTAGTCGGCGTACTGTATGGCGGCGGTGGCCAGCTGGCCGAAAAATACTGGTGCATTAAACATACTGATGCGGTTTGCACCAGTAAACTAGGCTACGGCGCAGTTTTAAGCCAGTTAATAAACTTCTTAATTGTAGCTGGCGTAGTCTATTTCATTGTCAAGTCTCTAAGGCTCGATAAGTTAGATAAGAAAAAAGAATGAAAAATTTGCTTAAGGTTATATAATTAAGCTTAGTAATAAAACGGAGGACACCAAAATGGTGGTAGTAAAAATATTAAAGCGCAAAGACGCGTCATCATTGGTAGTAGGAGTGGTTGTGGCCATGCTGGTGTTGCAGTTTGTGGCCCAAGTTACACAGGAACTCGCTGGCAGGATTGCCTTATGGCAATGGGGTAGTTTGGCACCAGCCTACGGATCACCTTCTGGCGGCTATAAAGTTACCTACGTGCAACCCTTAGTCGGCTTGATTTTGGGACTGTTAGTAGTTGAAGTATTGTGCTGGCTTTACCTAGGACTGCACAGTCTACTTATGGGTGGCAAAAAGCGATAGGAGAAATGGATGGCGGCAACGAAGTCCGCTAAAAATCCTAAACTTAGTGAAGAGCAGCAGGATGTACTCTTCAATAAGTCGACCGAAGCGCCCTTTTCGGGCAAGTTCTTGCATAACAAGGAAACCGGCATGTACACCTGTGCCAACTGTGGCGCTAAGTTATTTGATAGTAAAACCAAGTTTGATTCTGGCAGCGGCTGGCCCAGCTTCTATGATGTCGCCAGCAAAGGAGCCATCAAGTTGACCGAGGATTTGTCTGGCGGCATGCACAGGGTAGAAGTAACCTGTGCCCATTGCGGTGGTCACCTGGGCCATGTCTTTAATGATGCCCCCGATCAACCGACAGGCATGAGATTCTGTATTAATTCGTGTTCCTTGGATTTCAAACCAAAAAACAAATAGTTCTATATAATACCGTCTGTGACAAAAAATGACATAATCCCGACCAAATTGCTCTGGGTGGATTTGGAAATGACGGGACTGGATCCTGTTCGTGATGTTATTTTGGAAGTGGCGGCCGAAATAACCGATTTTGATCTTAAGACTCTCGTGTCTTACGAGGCCAAAGTACAGCAAAAACGCGAGCTTGCCGTGGCGCGTATGCAAGCAAATGTGTGGTGGAAAGATTTCCCGGCAAATCGGGACGAATTTCTCAGTAGCATTGAAACAGGCAAACCATTAAAAGATGTTGAAACCGAGCTTGCAGAGCTTGTTAATAAACATTTTGGTGATGAACCAGCTGTCTTGGCAGGAAATTCAATTTATAGTGACCGGTTGTTCATAAAGCAGTGGATGCCCACGCTAGACTTAAGACTTCATTACCGTATGCTGGACGTTAGTGCCTGGAAAATCCTTATGCAAGGCAAATACGGTGTGGTGTATGAGAAAAAAGAGGTTCATCGGGCTTTTGATGATATTCAGGCATCAATTGCTGAACTACAACACTATCTAGATTGGTTTAAGAAAAACAGTGGATAACTATGGTTGACAAAGTTGAACCGCAGGATAAATATACATAACAGTTAACCTAATAGGTGGGCAAAAAGGAAAAATACTATGGCATTGTATAGCGTACGAGGACCACGCGGCGTGGAGCTGCCGTGTGCTGAGGGACAAAGTAGACAACATAAACCAACTCATTCAGAGGTGAAATATATTGCAACGGGTGTTTTGGATTTAGTTAGAAGGCTAGATGGCGAGTTTGCGCCTGTAGTTGACGGGTCAAACGCGAGTGGCGAAGGGATACCAATGGGTGTTGAGGTTGTTGAACTCACCCAACCTACGTTAACTCATAGACTCCCCGAAAACGTTTTTGACGGCTATCTCTAAACTTTTGTTATTCTTAGTCTTGTGACCCACAAAGAAGTTGAAGAATATATCTTAAGTATGCCCAATGCGAAGCTGGACTACCCATTTGGTGAGGATGTTGCTGTCTATAAGGCTGGCGAAAAAATGTTTGCCCTTATTGCTGAAAAGAAAACTCCAGTTCGTTTGAGCTTAAAATGTGACCCACAGCTGGCCCAGCTACTGCGCAAAAAATACGAAACTGTTATGGAAGGCTATCATCTCAACAAAAAGCACTGGAACACTGTTGTGCTCACCGGACAGTTACCTTGGGAGGAGATCCAGGGGCTTATTCGTCATAGTTACAATCTGGTTACTAAGCAAGACGCCGAACTACCAAAAATGAATTAATCTTTTCTTCTCTACAAGAAGTAATTTATTGCTACTTTTTGCCGAAAAAGTAGCGCAAAAGCTCTCAGGCAACTGAAAAACACTAGTGTTCGCAGATACCAGGTTTGTCCGTGATACAAAGGACTCCCTTAGGTCGGTTCAGCTCATATTTTGTTTCAAGGAAACGAGCTGAACTATCTTTGTATCAATTATTCGGACAAACCTGATTGCTTACATTCGGTTTTTCAGAGCCTGACATAGCCGGCTCTGTAGGTTCTTGGCCTTGTGAGTGTTAAGTCCACATTTAGAGCGAGACCGCTAGCGTTCCGGAGTTACCAGTGAACGCCTGAGGCGAGCATTCGTGGACCTTAACAATAAACAACCAAGGACCGAAAGTCGCCGGTCGGTTTTGGTCCAACCTTTTGCCGAAACAAAAGGTTGTGAAACATTTGGTTCTTTGGAAAAGAACCCTAATCCTTGCTGGCAATTTTATCGATGCCTTGCTTGATATAGCTTTCAGAGCGTTCCATGTATTCTTGAGTTCGTCGCAAATATCGCCGGGTGGCGTGCTTGGCCACCACTTCTACAAAACCCAAGATGATACTCAGGCCAAACAGTATATAGATGGCAGTAAATATCTTTGTGGTGGTTGAGCTCGGCGAAAAGTCACCTAAGCCGACAGTGGTTAGTGTTGTGACTGAAAAGTAAAAAGAGTTAACAGCACCCCAATGTTCGTAATAATTGTAAAACAGAGTGCCGACTGTAAGGATGAGGGCAACTAATAATAGTAAACTTATAAAAACTTTGTCTTTTAATAAACTTTTTGTATGTGTTACATGCAGTGCCATTTGCTAGCCATTCTTGGTAGATTCTATTAATTTTGCAGCCGTCGCAAAATCATTATTGAGAATTAGTTTAAGAGATTGTGAACCGGTTGCATCGAAAGCCGTTTTAAGCAATTTTTGATATTGCGTGAGGTTGGTTTGAATGGCTTGTGCGAGAACTTCGTCATAACGATTATCAGTGGCTGCTGCCGACAAGATCTCGTCAGTCTTGGGGTTTTTAGTGGCCGCCAAAATTTTTGGGTTGGTCTTGGTGCCTTGTTTGCCAAGCTGCGCCAAGATGTCTTGTTGAGCTGTTTCAATACTTAATTGAGTGGTTACGGCAAGTGCCTTAGTGTTCGATGAACCCGCATTGGTGGCGCCCAACGTGCTGATGCGTATTAGTTCGTTCTGTGTTTGAGCGATTTGCAGCAGTGTTGCGCTATTTTTGCCTTTCCCGCCTTTTACTACAGCAAAAAGTATGAAAAAGACTAAGATAAGCAATAAACCGCCAATTACGGCTACCATAATACGCTGCTTTTGACTGCTGCCAGCACCTGGCAGTAAAGTCTTTTTAGGCGCACTGCCATGGTTGAGGATAAAGTCGTAATCAGATGGCGGTGTTGCTTCAGGCTGCATAAACATAAGCATAACTTATCAATCTAAAGTCATAAAGTCCTAATCTATTAAACTCCTAAAGCTTTCTACTTTCTTCTTTTAACTTTAGACTAGAGATATGGATGCTATTGAAGATATAAAGTCCCGATTATCTATTGAGGACGTTATTGGCGAATATTTAGAGCTAAAGCGCTCAGGCCGCAACTTCAAAGGGCTGAGCCCCTTTACCAGCGAAAAGACAGCCAGCTTTATGGTTAGTCCCGAAAAACAGATTTGGCATGATTTCAGTTCTGGTAAAGGCGGCAATGTCTTCAGCTTTGTAATGGAAATGGAAGGGCTCGACTTTAAGGGCGCCTTAGAGCTGCTCGCCCGCAAGGCTGGTCTTGATCTCAGTCAATACCAACGTGGCGATACCCAGCGCGGCAAGCAAAAGGAGCGATTATATGAGACGCTGGAGTTAGCAGCTAAGTTTTATCAGGTTCATCTCAGCAAAAATAGTAAAACACTAGAGTATGTACTAAGAAAAAGAGGCTATAGCAAACAAACGGCACTGGCGTTCCGCTTAGGCTATGCACCAAACACCGGCTATGCACTGAGCACATTTTTAGGTCAGAAGGGATTTAGCACAAAGGAAATTAAACAGGCAGGTTTAACCACACAACGCTACAATCAAAGTGCTGATATGTTCCGCGGGCGTCTGATGATTCCGTTGCAAGATCAAGTAGGGCGGGTGATTGGATTTACAGCCCGCCTGTTGGAAGATGATCCAAAAGCACCGAAGTATATCAATACGCCCCAAACGCTTTTATATGACAAAAGCCGCCACATTTTTGGCTTGCATCTAGCCAAAGAAGCCATTCGGAAGAACAATTATGCGGTCGTCGTCGAGGGTAACCTGGATGTGCTGGCCAGCCATCAAGCTGGCGTAGCCCAAACAGTAGCGACTGCTGGTACTGCTTTGACTGAATTCCATCTTAAGGGTTTAAGCCGCTTTACCGAGGATGTGCGGCTGTGTTTTGACCAAGACAAAGCCGGCGTAGATGCGACCGAACGGGCCATTCCTATTGCAGCCAATGTAGGTGTTAATCTCAGCATTATCGATTTGCCCAGCGGCAAGGATCCTGATGAGCTTATCAAACAGGATAAAACGAAGTGGGAAAAGGCCATAACTAAGCCCACCTACGTACTTGATTGGCTGATAGCTCAGTACCAGCAGCGTCTAGATCTTTCTAGTGCACCTGGCAAGCGAGCCTTTAGCGATGTATTGCTTAAAACGCTCCGTGCTTTGCCTGATAGCGTAGAGCAGGACCACTATTTAACAAAAATCGCTAACATTATAGATGTTAGTAAGTCGGCTCTGGAAACCAAACTTTATAAGACGGCGACTAACTCAAAAACTTTACCACGCAAAAAAGTCCAGCCAGCCCAAGTAAGCCGCCACGCAGCCGATCGCATTAAAACGCAAAATCACTTGCTGGCGATTTGTCTGATTAGGCCCGATTTACGTGAAAATTTAAACTCAATTGAGTCGTCAATGTTGATCGATGTGCCAGCCCAGGTTTTGCATGATTATCTAAGGGCTAATCCTGACTTTAACGGAGACAGCAAAACGGTGCCGGAATTGGAAAAACTAACAGATTATGTTAAAATGTTAGGAGTAATCTTTGAAGAACTCTATCAGGACCTCGAGACATTAGAGCTTCGTTACGAAGCCGCTCGATTGAAGGCCCGATTGATAAACGAATACGTGAACACGCAAAAACAACAATTGGCTCAAGCTATGCATCGCGCCTCGGCAGTGGATGTTGATAAACTACTCGCTCGTGCCAAAGCATTTGACGTACTACTAAAGGAAGCAACCAGGGAGGTTAGGCATGGCGAATAATACAACCACCGAAGATACACAAGATACCCACGCGCAAGAAGCTTTAAAGCAGGAACTATTCGAGAAAGCTAAGAAAGATGGCCAGATTGATCAACGTGACATTTTTGCCAAAATTCCAGATACGCCGGAAAACGTTGATATATTGGACGCGCTCTACACCGAACTAGCCGATAATGGTTTGCAGATTGT
>CAYVSP010000014.1:0-8125 GCA_964453655.1 uncultured Candidatus Saccharibacteria bacterium | reverse complement strand
TTGATATATTGGACGCGCTCTACACCGAACTAGCCGATAATGGTTTGCAGATTGTTGGTGCTAACGAACCAGAAGCCACCGAGTGGACAAAGGATGACACAGAAGAAACTGCTCTTGAGGAGCAAGTTTACTTAGATGATATTGCTGATGACTCAGTCCGCTTATACTTGCGTGAAATTGGTAAAATTCCACTTTTATCTGCCGAAGAAGAGCTAGCCTTAGCTAAAAGGGTTGTAGCCGGTAACAAGGGTGCCAAAGATAAAATGGCCGAAGCCAACATGCGTCTGGTCGTTTCGATTGCTAAGCGCTACGTCGGCCGAGGGTTAGATCTATTAGATCTTATCCAAGAAGGCAACACCGGTCTACTGAGGGCAGTTGAGAAGTTTGATCCGGACAAGGGCTTCAAGTTTTCGACCTATGCCACCTGGTGGATTCGCCAGGCTATTACCCGCGCTATTGCTGACCAAGCCCGGACCATCCGTATTCCGGTGCACATGGTAGAAACCATCAATAAATTACTTCGTACTCAGCGGCGTCTTACCCAAGAACTAAATCGCGAGCCGACCAATGAAGAAATTGCCCAGGCCATGGAGATTGATGTTGATAAGGTTGAACACATCATGAAAATCAAGCAAGACATTTCCAGCCTTGACGCAAGTGTGCGTGATGACGAGGAAGATTCTGTGCTTGGCGACTTTATCGTTGATGAAGATACTGTCAGCCCGGAAGAATCAGCCACCGGCCAACTCTTGAAGGAGCATGTAAAAGATATGCTTGGTTCATTAACTGAACGTGAACAAAAGATTTTGAAACTACGCTTCGGCCTGGAAGACGGCAAAAATCACACTCTAGAGGAAGTAGGGCAGGAGTTTTCTGTTACCCGTGAGCGTATTCGTCAGATAGAAGCTAAAGCTTTAGCCAAACTGCGCAAACACAAAGACGCCAAAAAACTGCACGACTACATTAAATAGTCTTAGTTTGCATTGGCACCCACGGTGGTCGTAGGTGAAGCTCCCTGCTGTTCACAGGCTTGCCAGGTGGCGTCAATTTGTTTTGATTGCTCGTCGTGCATGGTCCAATCTGTACTTTTCATCATGCCCATAAGATAGGTGGCGATATCGACACCAGGCATAGCTTTTTTGAGCGCGTCCAACAAGTAAGCAGTGGAAAGTCCCAGTCCATTACGACCTTCTGGTTTCAGTGGTTCCGAGCGCATGATACGTGCCACGAGAGCCGCAGTCTGCTCACCGTTATTTTTAGCTGCGTCAATGCGATCATAATTGGCCAATGTTATACAGTCACTGCCAGTTAACTCAGTGGGCTGTACCGCTAAAGCTGTTAGAAGGTCGTCATTTATTAGGCCCAAAGCTATCAATCGAGCACGGATAAGATGCCCTAGCTCATGGAAGAATACATTCCTGTCCTGGCCGTCTTCGCCAGACAATATGAGATTCAGGCCAATGTAGAGTCCGTTACCAGGAATGTCTGCATAACCGGCAGTATAGGGTGAGGAAAAATCATTTACTAAGTATACTGTCCGTAATTGAGCAAGCTGGGCCAGTTCTATCGGCGTGAATTGCAAATTATTAACTTGAGTAATTAGCCAGTCTTTCAGATCGTCTACTGAAAGCGCTTCATTGGGTATAGGATTGATGGTTTTGCTAGGGTCATTAACGTCAAATGGTATCTTGTAAGTAGGTAATTCAAAGCGGAAACCAAATGGTTCAACCAAACGGTTTGCAATCTCTAAACTACTGACTTTATCAGGCGCGTCACTTAACTCTTTATAATAATTTCCTTTATCATCACTAACCTTATCGGGGGAGAGAAAGTGTAGCCCATACAATTTATGAGCGAGACCTTGAACACTTAATCGATCTTCAGTATTTTTATTAATGAGTTCCGGTCGCCATATTTCATAAAAGGCAGGCAAGCTATCGTAAGTTTGCAAAAGCTGTTCAGCTTCTTCGGTAGCTAAGGTATTGGGGTCTTTTTGTTCCACTGGAGCAGGGGCCGGTAGCGAGCGATCTTCAACCGTGCTTTTGCCAATTTCAACTCCAATTGAAACCAAGCCAACTGCAGATGCTGCACCAACAGCAATATACTTCAAAAGCTGATTTCTAAGCCAATGAGTCCCAGACTCCACATGATCCTGCGGCATTAGCTATTTATAACATATTATATTCTATAAATCAATAGCAAGGAGCCGGTCTTTGTTATGGTAGAGTAACACTGTGAAAATTATTGGAATTGGCGGTTTGCCACGAAGTGGAAAAGACACATTGGCTGAATTGTTTATTAAGTCTGGCTATTTTGGTTTTTCATTTGGTGATTTTACTAGGATGCATTCCCGTGAACGACACAAAGATAAAACAGATCCAATTTCAGTTGCCAATATGACAGAAACATCTAATTGGCTACGTGATATGGGTGGAGCTGATGTAATTCTAAAGGCCGCGTTGAAAGAATTTGAGCAAAAGCAAGCTGAGGGATCAAATTATAAAGGCTTGGTCCTTTTTAGTGTTCGCGCACCAGTTGAGGTAGATTGGATTTTGTCCCATGGTGGCGAACTTATTTGGGTTGAATCCAGTGATGAAGTTCGCTACCAACGTAATATAGAACACTTGCGGGAAGGCGAAGCGCGTATATCGTTACAGGAGTTTAAAAGGCAAGAAGCATTGCAATGGGAGCCCCAACCAGGCGTTCCCAAGGAAGCACAGATGAACATTAGTTATGTTAAGCAGAATGCCACCAAAACGTTGGAAAATAATGGAAATAATATTGAAGTTTTCTTAGCAGATGCACAAAATCTTATTGTCAGCCTAACTGACAAGTAATAAGCTTATGCTTGCATTCTAACAGAGGTGTATTACTATAGTCGCTATGTCCGAGTTTTATGTTGATCCAGATAGACCTTTTACGGCGCGTGCTGAAGACAATTTAAAACGTGCTCTCGTGGGAGCTCGTGAAGATGTTCTTGCTCGTTCAACTGTAGGTACCTTAGAATGCATAGCTGACCGACTTGGACTAAATCCACAGAGGCACGTTGCATTAATTAACAGTTGGGAAAGAGATATTCCTAACAAACTCTATTTTAATAAAAGATATTCTGCAGTGGCACGATGTTCCGCCGTTGCAGAGTCCGTTGGAAGCCAACTCTGCCTAAGTTTATTAGATCACGAGCCAGCGTTTAAAGGCTCAACTGATAGTACTTTAAGAGACAGGAGCGAAGGTACATTAGATCAGACTTTTAGTCTTGTGGTAAGCGAGCTTCATTTAGCCTTGGGCTATGACAATCCAGCAATAGGAGATGGAGAAATAACTGAGCGCGTAAAAACTTTCGCAGGCATTACTGGCACTCAGCCATTTTATGTAGGACATTTTGTGCGGTGGCTGGAAGAATCCTGTGTTCGTGAACTTCGCACAGAACTGCGGGCTACCTCAAATCGTAATTGTCAATATGAAACTCTTGAGAAACTGGCACTTACAGCCCAAATGCTTGATTGCGACTTAGTTACCGCGTTCGAACCAAAACCAGTAGGCTAGCGTATACTTGTTATATCTGAAAAAACGTAGCAATATATGTTAAAATTTGTCCATGAATAGGGACCCTGGTCGTAGGGGTGGGAATCGTCGAGTTCGTTCAGGAACAAGGGTGCTTGCAATGGTCACAGCTCTTGCGCTTTCAGCCTGCACCCCAGGTGGCGATAGTCACACCGATGCTAAATCTTCTAGCGCACCACCCGTGGCTGCTGTGCCAGCTCCTGAAACCACGACTACGCTTGGGCCAGATGTGGCCGCCTTTAGCCCAAATGGATGGACGCTAAGTTGTAGCTACAGTGAGCGGACAATTCAAGCTGGCAATACGGTTTTTGCTTTAACAACTGCTGGTCTGCATGATAACGAATGGTTTATGAACCAGGTTTATGCGTTTAATCTTAAAGATATTGCACGCCAGGCCGAAACAGATCCAGCACTTAGGGATCCTGATAATATTGCTATTGGGCACTCATTCAAAATTCTAGACCACTGTGTAGATGCTGGCCCGGTCAGTATACATTATGATGACAGTCACTATGATTTCACTGACCCGAACTACCGGGCACCGAGTGAGTACCGCCGTGATATTAGCTACCAAAGTTATCCAGGCACTGACGGCCAGGATCATAACAACGTAGTAGTAACCTACCTTACAAACCAAGCCGGCATGCTGCTTGACGTAAAAAGCTGCGCACCTGCCCCAAGCTGCTATCTTTATGTGGAGGGCTCACCGTAAATAAAAACTACGCAGTAGGCAAAAATATGCCATAACTGCCTCAGTAACGCTATACTTAAGCTATGGTTGAGGTGAAAGCAGCTCCTAAGAAGCTGGCGATTATTGACGGTAAGAGCGTGTTTTATCGTGGCTACTATGCCATGCCAAATTTGAGCACGCCTGACGGTAAGCCGACAGGCGGAGTTTTTGGCTTTGCCACTATGGCGCTGGAAGTACTGCGCCGTCTTAAGCCGGATTATGTTTGCGTGGCTTGGGATAAGCCCAAAACTAATATCCGCAAACGTTTAAAACTCTATCCTGAGTACAAAGCCGGTCGTAAGCCGGCGCCACCGGACTTTTATGAACAAATTCCAATACTTCATGAGTTGCTCGAAGCATTCGGCTGGCCTCTGTACGAGCTGGATGATTACGAAGCTGATGACATTATGGGAACATTAGCCATCCAAGCTGCCGCTAAGAACATTGACACCATGCTTATAACGTCCGATTTGGACATGCTTCAACTGGTACATCCTAAAGTTCACGTCTATGCACTAAAAAAAGGTTTATCAAACATTGAATTATTCCGGCCTGAAACATTTATTTTGAAGTACGGCATAACGCCGGAACAATTTTTAGATCTGAAAGCCCTCAAAGGCGACAGCTCAGATAACATTCCCGGCGTGCCGGGAGTAGGCGAAAAGACAGCGTTAGAGCTGCTCAAAGCATATAAAACCCTAGACAGCGTCTACGAAAATGTTGAACTCATAAAAGAAACCCTCCGTAACAAGCTCGTCGCCGGCAAGGACTCGGCTTACTTGAGCAAGCAACTAGCAGCCATTTGGACGGATGCGCCCATAAAGCTGGACCTCAAAGAAGTCGATGGCAGCAAAGTTGATCCTGTGCGTCTGCAAGCACTCCTGCAAAAGCTACAGTTCAAGAGCTTAGTCAGGCAACTGCCGGAGATAATGAAAGTTAGCTTAGATGAGCAAGCAACTGCTCAGGAAAAATTTGACGGCCAATTAAACATTGGCAAGCATGTAACGGTATCTAATCAAGCTGAGCTTAATAAAGTTAAGCTGCCTGCTACGCCAGCTCTCTTAATACATTCTCGGGCAGGGGGTAAACATGGCCGTGATCCACAAGTGCTAATCCTGAGCAGTGAAGCCAAACAAACAGTATTACTTGATCTGACCAAGCTTGATAAAAAGGCCGTGGCTGACTTTTTGGATAAAACTTTTGATGCAAAAACATCACTGGTTGGCTATGACTTGAAATCAACCTTGAAAGTCTTGATGGAACTTGATGTGCCGTTGCCCCCAGTAGGGCATGATGTGCTTATCGGCGCCTTTCTACTCAATAGTTTGCGGCGCGATCAATCCCTAACTGAGTTGGCTCAATCAGACTTGAGTTATGAGGGTTCGTCTTTTGAAGATTTGGATAGTGGCGAGCTCATGCACCGCGCTGCTGAAATAATTGGCGTCATCACTGCACTGTATGAAAAGCAGACCAGTGAATTAGCCAAACTTCCAAAGCTAGTTAAGTTGGCCCGGGAGATCGAATGGCCAGTCATCCCGGTTTTGGCGCGCATGGAGTATGAGGGCGTACTGCTTGATACAAAGTATCTAAAAGAAATGAGCGAGCAGCTGGATGACATGGTACTGGAAATTGAGCAACAAATTTATGGTCATGCCGACCATGAATTCAATATCGGTTCGCCAGCCCAATTAGCCGAAGTTCTGTTTACTAAGTTAAATCTGCCTAAAGAGGGCATTAAAAAGGGCAAGACTGGCTACTCGACAGCGGCCAGTGAGCTGGATAAACTACGCGGCGCCCACCCCATAATTGATTTGATTACCCAGTGGCGTGAAGTTACCAAACTCAAAAACACCTATGTAGATGTAATGCCGAAGATGGTAGATGAGAATTCACGCTTGCACACTACCTATGCGTTGACCGTTGCCCAGACTGGACGGCTAAGCTCCAATGATCCGAATTTGCAGAACATTCCGGTACGTACTGACCTCGGCAAAAAAATCCGGACGGCTTTTGTGGCGGATAAAGGCAAAATGTTCGTGAGTGCCGACTATTCCCAATTTGAACTTCGCCTGGCGGCTTACTTATCTAACGACAAGCGCCTGATTGATATGTTTAACCGTGACGTAGATGTACACACCGCCACGGCCGCTGAAGTATACGGCCGCGAGGAGCAAGATGTGACTAAAAATATGCGTCGTGAGGCCAAGGTGGTTAATTTTGGCATAATGTACGGTCTCAGTACGCACGGCTTGGTACAAGCCACCGGTATGACCTATGAGCAGGCTAAGAATTTTATCGATAAGTATTTTGAAGTTCGTCCAAAACTGCGTGATTACATTGGCTCAGTTCAGGAAATGGCAAAAACTAAAGGCTATACTGAAACTATTTTTGGTAGACGTCGTCCAACGCCAGATATTCATTCATCTAATTTCGTGGTACGCGACGCAGCTATGCGCCAAGCTGTGAATATGCCTTTCCAGGGTAGCGCGGCCGACATTATGAAACTGGCTATGATAGCGGTTGATAAAAAGCTGGAGAGCAAAAGCCGTAAGGTACTTCTGCAGATTCACGACAGTTTGATAGTAGAATGCGACGAAAAGGATGCTGACAAAACCGCAAAACTTCTCAAAGATACCATGGAAAACGTCCATAAACTATCCGTTAAGCTAACGGTTGACACTTCAACTGGCAAAAACTGGGGCGAACTATAGTGAGCAAATTTATTTTCATTAGGCATGGAGAGAGTGAAGCAAATGCCGCCGGTGAAATTGCTACACCTAGAACAAAACTGACAAAGCTAGGCATTGAACAAGCCACAAAAACGGCTGCTAAACTAGAGGGACTGGGAGTTACCAAGATTGCGTGCTCGCCAATGGTAAGGGCTCAACAAACAGCCGAAATTATTGCAGGCGAGCTAGGCATAGATGTAAAACAAATAGTTGTCGTTCCAGAACTTGAAGAGCGACGCTTCGGCAACCATGAAGGTAAACCAAAGATGAACATTACAGAATGGTATTACACATCAAATGAAGAACCCACAAGTGAAAAGACATCAGCTCTATTAGCGCGTATGCAGCGGTGTTTAAAAAAACTGAAAAAACTTACGCAAAACGAGAAACTTCTAGTTGTAGGCCATGGCTCGTCTGGCTTTTACTTAATTCAAGCGGCAAAAGGCAAAACAGTAGTTAATAAATTTGATCCGCCATCACAAATGAGTAATGCTGATTTTATTGAGGTTGAAGTGTAATGGCAGAAGAGCAGTACGACGTGCTAGATGAAAAAGGCAACAAAACCGGAGAAGTTTTACCTAAGTCCAAAGTTCATGAGAAAGAGCTGTGGCATGCCTCGTCTTTTGTGTGGATTTACAATGATAAAGGTGAGGTGCTTCTACAGCTACGAGCCAAGGATAAAAAGTCATTCCCGGATGTTTGGGACGTTTCTGTAGCTGGTCACATTGCGGCAGGGGACAGTCCAGTTAAAACTGCCATTCGTGAAACTGAGGAAGAAATTGGTTTAGAAGTTCATGAAAACGAGCTAGAAAGGGTCGAGTATACCTCTGACGTTGTGCCGTTGGTGACGGGTAAAAAACATCCTGAGTTTTGCTGGGTCTACATTTTGCACAAAAATCTTAATCCAAACGAATTAAAGATAAGGTACCAAGAACTTACGGCTGTTCGCTTAATCTCAATTGATAAGCTTTTAGAAGAACGACAAGATCCAAAAAAATCAAAAGAATATGCCGGTAGGAACCCTTTAATTTATGAAACAGCGCTTGTAGAAATTAAAAAGAGGCTGAAATGAGTAAAGATATTTATAAAGCTGCTGGCATAA
>CAYVSP010000013.1:9397-24027 GCA_964453655.1 uncultured Candidatus Saccharibacteria bacterium | reverse complement strand
CTACCCAATTTGATATGTTTAAGGGTGGCCACGCCATTTACATCGCTTAATGCAGCTTGGGTGCCTAGGCTTACCTGCACGTTCTTAAGTGGTTGCTCAGTGCTGTCGTCCAGTATTACAACCGAAGCGCTGGCTCTAATACCTGACGTATTAAGTAAAAAATAACGCGAAGGAGGGATAGCTAACAGTATAAATAGCAGGGCAGCGACGCCTGCTAGAGTTAGATTGCGCAGTTTTGGATTATGCCACCAACTACTTAGAGCATGTTTAATTTTCTGTTTTAAGGTACGTTTTTCTGCCTCAGGAGGGTGCTCTTGTTTTTTTTCTGTAATCTTGTCAGGGTCAATCTCATCTTTTTTGCTCTTATCAGTTTCGTTTTCCAGCTCATCAGTCTGGCTGTTTGATTGTTGTGCAATAGAAGACTCGGGTTCGTTAGTTTTTACAGGTTCTGATTCTATTGGCTCACCAGTCACAGCTGGTGGGTTTTGACCATCAGGCATCGGCGGGCTGCCAGGTTTTTCATCATCGGTCATTTTTTATTGTTTATCCTTATTTCAAGCATATCATAAACACCCTAAGAAGGGCATCCTCAATTAACTGTGAAAGGTCTATTCTTTCACATAAGGCTTGGGGGAGAGGAGCTTGTCGAGTGCCGGTTTGACTAGTTCGGCTATGAGTTGGTGACCATCGTCGTTGGGATGGAGTCCATCGGCTAGTAAATCTTTTTGCTGTTGCTTTGCTTGGAAGGTCTCAAAAATTGGAACATATGCTACGCTATTTTTCTGACAAAAGTCTCTTAAAACCTTATCGAACTGCGTAATCCGCTCATTTGTCCATATATTCTCGTCCCAAAATACAGGTGCAGTCCGCTTTTCATCAACTGGCGTCAAGCCAACAAACAAGATTTTGTTGCTATAGTGTATGGCCGCTGCGTGCAGCGTATCGAGCGCGTCTGTATAGGCTTGGGGCGTAGATGCGTTTTCCTTACCTTTTAGGTATGTATCGTTTGTTCCAATGGAAAATACAAAGGCAAATGATTCTCCGTGATATTTGCGGGCTTCTGTTTCTGGGACAAAGCGTTTAATAACGCTGGCTATTTTGTCAGCCGAAACACCAAGGTTGAAAATAGTAGGCTCATCGCGGTTTACTAGATCTTCGATCTGCTTTTTATCATACAGTTTGCGGATACGCTGAACCCACCCACCTTCACTATCCCAAAAACCTTGTGTGATGCTGTCGCCAAATACTAAGACGCGCATTAGTACATTTTATCAAGAAGTGGCGCGCTTGTAGCGTGATATAGAAAGCGGCACAAAAACCACCAATATGCCGATTGACCAAAGTATAATCTTCCAGATTGCGCCGTTGCTTGGGAGTCCTAGCGCCAGCGATCTGGCTGAATTAGCCGCAAATGTAATTGGCTGATTATTAGCAAAATGTTGCAGCCAGGCGGCCATACTCTGCACGGTCACAAAGGCTGCGCTGGCAAATACCAGCGGAAAAACGAATACAAAACCAGCTAACTGAGCGGTTTCCTCGTCTCTGGTAGCAAGTCCTAGATAGGCAGAAATCCACGAGAAAGCAAAGCCGAAGAATAAGAGCACCAGAACCATGGCAATAGCACTCCAAAATCCATTTGAGAATCTGAAACCATAAAGCGAACCGACTACAAGCATTATGCCGATGACAAACACGTTCCTCAGCATGTCAGCTAGTGTCCGGCCGGCTAGCACAGCGGCTCGGCTCATCGGCAAGCTGCGCCAACGGTCGACAAGACCGCTATTTAGATCGCGCGCTAAACCAATCCCAGTCTGTAAGCCGCCAAACAAGGTAACTTGTACCATAATACCCGGCAGTAAATAGTTTATGTATTTGCCATGCAGCGCTGCCCCTTCATGGCCTAATGCTCCGCCAAAAACAAAATTGAATAGCGTTAGGAAAATAATAGGCTGAATAGCGCTAAAGAATATAAGTTGCGGCAAACGGGTGTAGCGCAGCAGATTGCGCTTGGTAATTGCCCACGTGTCATTTAAAAGATAGTAAATGCTTTCCACTTATTTTGTTCCTTTCCCGCTTTTCTTTTCCTGGGTAGCTACTTTGGGGGCCTTTGATCCAGTCAAAGTCAGAAACACGTCGTCAAGTGATGGTTCATGCAAAGAAAGCGTATGCGGCGAAATATCAGACTGATCTAGGGCACGGACAACTTCAGCCAATTTTTTAGAGCCTTGGCTGCCAACCGGTAGCGTAATAGTATTATCCTCTTCGTTATATGACGGCTTTTTTTGACCGAGGTTATTAACGGCGTGAAGAGCTTTGTCCTGATCTTTAGAATCTTCCAGCTGGAACTCAATCACATCGCCTCCTAGCTTGGCCTTCAACTGAGCGCTGGTACCTTCAGCAATCAATTTGCCTCTATCAAGCACCGCGATGTGGTCGGCCAATTCATCAGCTTCTTCAAGATACTGGGTGGTTAATAGGATACTTGTGCCTTGCTCAACTAGCTCGCGGATAATTTTCCACATATCCAGTCGTGTTCGCGGATCCAAGCCGGTAGTTGGTTCGTCTAAGAACAAAATTTTCGGATAGCCCACAAGGCTGGCGCCAAGATCAAGCCGACGGCGCATACCGCCTGAGTAGGTGCGGGCTTGCCGCTTGGCGGCCTCGGTTAATTTTAGCTTTTCCAAAATGTCTTTGGTGCGGGTTTTGGTTTCCTTGGAGCTCAAGTGGTATAGCCTCCCAACCATGTACAGATTTTCTTCGCCTGTCAGATACTCATCAACGGCGGCAAATTGGCCGGCCAGACCGATTAGTTTACGAACTTTGTCGGGATGTTTTAATACATCGACTCCCAAGACTTCAAGACTGCCTTTGGTTGGCAAGGAAAGGGTAGCCAGCATATTTACTAAGGTAGTTTTACCAGCACCGTTAGGACCCAAAAGCCCAAAAATTTTACCTTTTTCAGCTTTTAGGCTTACTCCATCCAAAGCTTTGACTTCGCCAAAGTGCTTGGCAACATCCTTAACTTCAAAAGCTAATTCAGACATATTATTCCACTTTACACGCGGATACTTAACACGTCAAGTATTAATCTACTTGGTAATTGCGCCGTGTCGTATGGCTCTACGAACTGAGGGAACAACTAAGCGCATTGCAAGTCTTTCAATCCTACTTGATTGAGTGTAGCGTGCAACATCAGTAGCAATAGTTGATGCTTCCACCTCATCAAATTGATCACTAATACCTGGCGCGTTTACTTCTGTCATATCTACAGCGCCACGTTTGGCCAGACTTGCTAATACCCAGATCCGAGTTTCGTCATCAGGCAATTGACCAAGCACGCTTGTTGGGTCGGTTGGCGCAATAGCTTCAATACCTTCGGGTGGAGGTACAAAAAACTGTTGCTCGAGCTGCGCAACCTGTTCGTGCATTACTCTACTGTGGTCTGGATTAATTCTACGAACCATAATTATCCTTAATTATGTCAATATTATACAAGATATACATAATTAACGCAAGAGTCGTTTATTTTTCTCTAGCAATAACTTTTATTTGAGTTACTTCGTGAAAGCCATATTTGCCATGTTCACGACCAAAGCCAGAGTTTTTGTAGCCGCCAAATGGATCAAACGGCATAATGTAATTTGTGCCGTTTATGCCGACCATGCCTGACTTTATAGCCTCAGCTACTCGTTTGGCTCGATCTTTATCTTTTGTGAATACATAAGCACCCAATCCATAGTTTGTATCATTGGCCATGCGAATAGCTTGCGCTTCATCCTTAAATGCAATCACCGGCAGCACTGGACCAAAGACTTCTTCATTCCAGACCCGCATTTCTTTTGTAATACCAGTCAAAATGGTTGGTTCAAAGAAAGCACCGCCCATTTCTTTTTCTAGTGATTTACCTCCACACACAACTTTTGCGCCCTTTGCTATGGCATCTTCAACTTGAGCAACTAAGAGCTCTAGCTGTCTTTTAGCAACTAGTGGCCCTACTTGCGTATTTTTGTTTTCAGCATTTCCGACTTTTTTAGCCGCAAAGGTGGTTTTTAACTTTTCAATCACTTGATCAACAACATCATGGTGCACAATAAGCCGCTTGAGCCCATCGCAGCATTGCCCAGCATTAAGCAAGCGCAAATCACAGGTGTTACTGACAGCCAGATTGATGTCGGCGTCTTCAAAAATTAAACCGGGTGCTGAGCCGCCAAGCTCCATAACTGCTTTTATAAATTTCTTGCCAGCTGTTTCATATAAAAATTTGCCGGTTTTAGTACTGCCAGTGAACGCAATCATATCAATGTCTTGAGCGACAAGTTGTTTCCCTACTTCTCCGTCGCCGTACACCTCGTTAAAGACGCCCTCAGGCAAATATTTACTCAATACATCCTCTAGAAGCTTTCCACAAAGTGGCACCTCTTCTGAATGTTTGAAGACAACCGTATTACCGGCAATCAAGCTCTGCAATGCTCCCCAAACAAAGTTAGCAAACGGGAAGTTCCACGGCACAATGACTGCCGCCACACCAATCGGTTCATAAAAAACCTGATGAATTTCTTTATTGCTCTCGTAGGTAGTCTCGGGGTTTAGATATTTCGCAGCGTTATCAAAATACCAGTTTGCATATCCTATACTGTCATCAATATCTTGAAGAGTATCAGTAAGAGGCATGCCCATTTCTTTTGACTGCAAAAGCGCAAATTCTTCTTTACGTTTCGCAAATTCAGCAAAAGCTTTCTTCAGTAAAGCGATCCTGTCCGCCAGACCTAATTCTTGCCAAGTTTTTTGAGCTTCGTGAGCAGATTTGACTTTACTTGCAACTTCCACTGTAGTAGAAACTTCAACTTCACCAATTTTTTGGTAATTTGATGGGTTTATAGAAGCTATTTTAGCCATTTGTTAACTTCCAATTGCATCACTAAATTTTTTCCAATCAGAATCCTCAATTTCAATATTCCCCTCGGCTTCCAACTTGTTACGCCTTTCTGCCCCTCTTAAACCAGGCACTCGAACTGGCTCCTTCGCATCAATTGGTTCGACTGCAAGAATATCTTCTACAAGCTTCGTAGTTGATTTTTTGAATTCTGAAATATCACCAAAAGCTGCAGGATCTATAACTATAATAAATGTACCAATGTAGCGTTCTGCCTCTAGAGGCATATCCAGGCCACTTTTACCTCGAACTAGACAGCCGCTTAGTACATCAATAAGTAAATTAACTGCGAAGCCCTTAAAACCACCGAAGGGTAATACAGCGTGGGCAATCTCTGGGTCTGTAGTTATATTGCCTTGCTTATCGACATATGCATTATCAGGTAATTTTTCGCCGTTTTCTTTGGCTTGCTTGATGAGACCATATGCGTGCATTGCGGTAGCAGCATCAAATACAATTGGATATTTAGTAGTCGGTATGCCGTAAGCCAATGGATTTGTTCCGGTAATATCTTTTTTGCCACCAAATGGTGTAACTCCTTGGGGGCCTCCGTTTACAACAATAATTGCAATGCAGTCCTTTGCAGCTATTCGTCGGCAAAATACGTCAAAGAAGTCATTGTAAGTGCTGTCATATATTCCTAATGCATATATTCCCTGCTTCTTAGCACTTTCTACAAGTTCATCTAGATAGTCAGCTGTAATCAGTGGGGCTGAACGACCGTTGCCTTTTATAAGTTTCACTGCAGCTTTTGTAACAACAGTTTCCTCTTTTGAGTTTGTGTTCCCACTTAATCGGGAGTGTTTGCCAGGTAATTCGCCAACAGCGCTAAATTGATTCCCAACCAATTCCTGATCAATAACTAGCCCGGTAAGTGTCTCTGCATCTTTTTCGCTAAAGCCACTGTTTAACAAATACCCATAGATTTTAGATTTAAGTTCTGGAATTTTTAACTTCATTCTTCCCCTACTCCATTACCGTGATTATGTTGCGCGATTCTGGCGGTGTCTTCTGGTGTTTCGCCTTCAGTTGGGTAGTTTATGCTAACCACCATGCGTACATCGCCCTTTTGGATAGGTTCCGTATAGTGCGGTAACTGTCTTCCTAATGGAAAACAAATAAGAGTCCCGTCTTTATGCCGTACAAAAGTTGCATCCTTATTGATTGCGTCAGTGCCAACTGCATCGGGGTTGTTAGAAATAACTAATCTGCCACTTGTTAAAGAATGAGGAGCCCGTATGACAAGTATGGCGCTGTAACGTTGATCTACATGTGCATCCAAACGATAATGTTTAGTGGTACTTCGGTTTGCGGCATCATCAGGGGGTGGTAATTGAGAATATACTTCAAGGCAATCGCGAGCGTTTTCTTCCTCATAAGTTCTCATCTGTTCGCTGTTGGCCGGTAAAGCTTTTTGCATCATGTCTCTAAAAGTCCCCTTATAGAGATCCCAAAAGGGCGGCATGGCCTGCACTACTTGCTGCCCATCAAGTTTTACAAGATAAAACGAATCCGTTGGGCTGTCCTCTCTGCAGGTAGGATCTTCAGCAGTATGAGGGCTTACTTTACCTTCAGATTCCATTAAATGTTCGAATTGTATCTGCCAATCCGGCCCAAGTTTCTGTTCTAATAAGCTACCGACTTCAAAACGAAGTGCTATCGTTTCGCCATTTTGGCTAACAATTGCTTCGGGACTTCCGTCAGGTACTTCACTGCTCATAGTTAAATTTAGGCATTACCTCGTTTGAATAATAAACCTTTTTAACTGTAAACTCACTTACCCATTCCCGCAAAGCAGTGTAGAGTTTTTCATAATAACCTTGTTTATGTGCATCAGCAGTAACCCACCAGCTGGCATCCATATCGTAATCAACAATTTCTTCGCTCAGCTCTGTTCTATGACCCATGGGATAAAGATAGAAGCAACCTATATAGTTGCCGCCTTTATCGTAGACAACATAAGCAAATGAATCGTTTTCCCTGAATTCACGCTCATGCCAAGCAAGATCAAGAAAGTCAAACTCTTCAGTGACCGCTTTTTCAGGCCAAGTACCTCCTCTTGTTTTACGAATAATCTCAAGGCTTGAGTTTACCGCTTCTATATCTGCTTTTAGATCTTCTCGCGTAAGTGGTCTTGCAATTAAATCATCAAACTTTAATTCAGTAGGAGCTTGAAAGGTTGAGGGAAAAGCAAATTTCTTAACAAAAGCTTTGTAGTTCACGGTGCCTTCCTACGTAGAGCCCAAAACGCCACTTATAGTTGTATGATTTGGCCAATCGTGCCAACCGCCTTCCTTGCCATAAGCTTGTAACTCCTCACCTGTAACAACGTCTAATGGCCTGTCCGGCTCCATGCGTTGAAAGAAGCGTAGACCATGAAGATGATCAATTTCATGCTGGAATATACGTGCAGTGAATCCTTCAGCTTCAACAGTAACTGGTTGTCCCGTGCGATCATACGCTGCTACTTTTACCCGAGTTGCCCGTGGTAAAACACCAAAAATGGTCGTACTATCTGTGCTTACTGAGTAGCAACCTTCGAACAGCTCTTCCGCTTCCTCGCTAGCTTCAACAATTTCTGGATTTATAAAAGCATTCAAATCGCTGACCTGTTCTTCACCGGCCGGCCTTTCTCCAAAACGAAAGCCAGTATCAACAATAACGATTTGTTTCATAATGCCAAGCTGCGGAGCGGCCAGTCCAACCATGTATTTCTTCACTAAATTTGTGCTGCGCTCACCTCGACTAATGGCTAGCATGGTGTCAATTATTTCTTGTATGTCTGGTGAAGTAATTTGTTCTACTGGAACAGCTTCAGATGGATACATAAGCCGCTCGTCGCTTGGTGGGAGAATGTTAAAAGTTGGACCCTGGGAAGGGTCGAGGTTTGGCCCGGTCATGGTGTCAGCCTATTTATATCGCGCGGGAAGAGGGTGGCTTCTTTGACGCTACTCAAGTTCAGGATTTTCTCGACCGTGCGCTCTAAACCCCACCCCCAGCCTCCGTGCGGTGGCATACCGTATTTGTAAACACTGAGTAGTGGTGCAAAACCGGGATTTTTTGGATCGCCGCCTAGGGCTTTAAGTTGTCCTAGTAAACGGTCAAAGCGATGCTCACGCATACTCAGAGTAGCAATCTCGACACCGCGGAAAAGTAGGTCTGCTCGATCGGCAATTTCTGGATGATCTTCGTTCTTGCGGTGATAAAACTTGAAGGTTTTGCTGCCACTGGGCCAGCCGACTACTAATACGGCCTCGCTGCCCTTCTCTTTTTTGGCCCATTCGCAAATCCAACGTTCTTCGGCCGGCGCAAGGTCATCTTCGCCGGTATGATCTTCTTGAGTTGCTTTGACAAACTTCTCATGAATCTCATGGATAGTCAGGCGTGGAATATCTTCGGCCTTAGTCGGCACTTTAAATTCTGGATCGTCCCATAACTTCAACTCAGTTTTGCAATCTTGTTGTACCTTGCGAAGAATAAACAAAAGGCACTCGCCTGCAATGTTAAGCAGTTCGTCAAATTCAATAAAGCCAATCTCGGCATCAATGGTGATGTATTCGGTCATGTGCCGCGTAGTGGCGCTTGGTTCAGCCCTATATGTCGGATTGGTTTCAAAGACGCGCTCAAACACGCCAACCATCATTTGCTTATAGAACTGGGCAGACTGAGCAAGAGTAGCTGTTTTACCAAAGTAATCCAGCTTGAAAACTTCAGCGCCGCCTTCAGTTGCCTCAGCTAGTAGCTTTGGGCTGTTCATTTCGGTAAAGTCATTCTCGGCAAAGAACTCCCGGAAGGCTTCCAGCACTTTGGCCTGGACTTTAAAAATAGCTTGCTCACGGGTGTTGCGTAGAGCAATTGGCCGGTTATCTAAAAGGGTGTCTAAGTGTTCGCTTTTGTGACTGAGTGGTTTATCAATCTCAATGGGTGACTCTTCGGTCACGCGAATTTGGACGTCGATTTTAGGATTGTGCAGTTCCGCCCCTCCCGGTGCACGCGGCTCGTCTTTGGCTGTGCCTTCAATTGCCAAGACTGTACCAATCTGCAGGCCTCGCAATTTTTCAACCTCGTCTTTGTCTTCAACTACAACCTGAATCAGACCGCTGCGATCGCGGACATTAATAAAAGTTAGGCCGCCAAGCAGACGCTTTTTATGAAGCCATCCTTGGATAGTTACTTTTTGGCCAATATGTTTTGAAGTGTCTCTAGTTAATACACGCATACGTTTCTCCGGTTAGATATAAGTTCGAGCTGGTCGTGGGCATAAGTGTCAACTACCGCTCTTGTAGCGACACTGCCCGCGAATCCAAATTATTAGCTCGAAATGTATGCATCTTGGGCTATTCTACCACTTGAGACTCGTCAGGGGTAGCTTTTTCTGGTTCATCATGTTCTTGATGTTCCTGCTTAGCGCTGCGCGCGGCGACCGCACGCAAATCTTCATAATGATCAAATTCATCCAATATAGGCGTGCCGATAATTTGCTCTACAATATCTTCCAACCCGATAACACCTACAAATTCTTCAAAGTTATTTACGACTACAAACATCTGATGGTGGGTTTTGAGAATTGCCTGAAAAACATCATATAAAGATTGCTCCTCATGCACGTAGAAAGCTTTTTTATACATGGTGTCTTTGATGCTGCCTTCAACTTTAAGACCGATTAGATCGCGCAAATAAAGAGTGCCGACAATGTTATCTTTTTTACCATCATAAACCGGAAAACGCGAATGGCCGCTTTTGTGCAGTTCATCAATCAGAATCGGACCAATGGCATCGTTGGCATTGACGATCTTGACCGCCCGGCGCGGCACCATAATGTCGCGCACAATTTTATCGCCGAATTGAAGCGATCGGCGAGCAATCTCAATCTCGGTTTCGGTCATACGATTATCATTTTGGGCGGCTTGATGATCAAGCAGCTCTATTAAATCTTCTTTACGATACAGCCCGCTATGCAGATGGGGTGATTGAATGCGTTTTAAAAGTCGATCCACCCCATTGAGCACAGGATGCAAGATATTAAGCAACCAGCCGAAAAATGGCGCTAACCACTTGGCGAGGCGCGAGCTGATAGCACTGGCGCTGCTATTGGGAATCCAGGCAAAACCAAATAACACCAGCCCGACCGACATAGCAAAGGCCAACCACGGAGAGGCTGAGCGAGAAATAACTACAAAAAACCCGCCTGCCCCAAGACCAATCAATAGCCATAACAATAAATAAAGGCTAGCGCCGTAACTAACCGCTTTGTATAACACAGCCGCAAAGGCATCTCCCTCGCGAGCGCGCCGCTTGAGCTCTTTAGTGCTGACGCGGTAATAGGCCTTTTCTAAAGAAACAGCCAGCAGCGTAAACAACATCAGCAACAAACTAAGCAAGAGCATGATAAACCTATAATATCAGTAAGCTCCGCTAAACTTACACAAAATGATATAGTATGATTCTATGAGCAAACGATTTATGTTGATGCTGGTGGGTATCGTCGTTGTATTAGGGGCGGCATTTTACTTTACGCGCAATAAAACAGACAACGGGACAAACGGTTCTGCCCAGCCGACTAATCACATTCGTTATACCGGCAGCACCGGTGTAACTTTGTTGGAATATGGCGACTTCCAGTGCCCAGCCTGCGGCGCTTATTATCCAATTATTAAACAATTAGAGTCGAGTTATAGCGACAAAGTCACCTTTCAGTTTCGTAATTTTCCACTGAGCCAACTCCATCCAAACGCTTTTGCCGCTCACCGAGCCGCCGAAGCAGCTGCTAAGCAAGGCAGATTCTTTGAAATGCATGACAAGCTATATGAGGGCCAGCAAAGTTGGTCTACGGTTTCGAACCCAAATATTGTCTTTGAAGACTATGCCACCCAGCTTGGTTTAAACATTGACCAATTCCGCAAAGATTCAGCTAGCTCAGAGGTTAATGACATAATCAACGCGGACATGAAGGCCGGCCATGCCATTGGGGCCAACTCCACACCTACTTTTGTGCTGGACGGTAAAAAGCTTGATCAAAACCCTCAAGACTACGCAAGCTTCGCCAAGCTTCTAGACGACGCCATCAAAGCAAAAACGGGCCAGTAAGCGTAAGCGTTAGTAGAGTGCTAGAATAAAGTTGTGAAACAATATATTTGGATTATTGGTTTAGGCTTGGTAATACTGGCAGCTTTTGGCTTCGCACTGGGCGGTTCAACTGAGCAAGCAGCACTTTGGAACTTATCCATAGTTTTATCGTTTCTAGGTGGCCTGATCCTAATTAGTTCCTTACTCTCCTACCACAAGCCCTCAAAGAAGCATAAATAGCTTTTTTGGAAAGTGCAGCAACGGTTTTGTTGCAACCAAAAAAGCCCGAAATTAAAAATCCAAGTGCCATACTTGGATGTTATGCAAGGAAATAGCGAGAAACGGATTGAGCCGTATAAATAATACGGTGAGGGAGTATCGGAGCTATTGACGTAGCAGAACGCCAAGAGCCATGGCCGGGTGACGGTTCATCCGCCAGCAGGTCATGGCGTTATGGTGCTTGGACTAGTAGTGGATGAATTGCTGCCACTTAGCTCGTTTAACCTTTACTTCCACGTTAATACCTCTTTTTTGATTAATTATTTTTATTTTGACGGGCATAGCCCTGCACCCCCCTCCCCTTTGGCAATAGTAAATCCCTCAATCGACTATTGTATTTTGTTTAATTTGTTTTTATCTTCCTCGTCTCGGATCGTCTCGCAATCGTCCTGACAAACTGAAGTGAGCATATTTTTACATAAGCACTTCAATTGTGTCAATATACAGTCCGTTGTGAAAATTACTATTTGTTTGTATTAAGAATATTGCCCAGAACATTACCGGCATGTTGACGCAGATTAAGACGGCGTTTATGCTCAGCTTCAATCTTGCTATGGAGCTTATGAAGAGTGGCAGTCGGCGCTAGCTGTTCATGGAGGGCTTTAAATTCCTTATCAAGTTGGCTAAGGTCTTCATCTGTGAGATCTTCCAGATCCATAAAAGAATTGCGGGCTGTAGAAGTACGGATAAGTTCATCAAGTTTGAGCTGCATGGCCTTGCCATCTCGGTTTTGGGTGTTTTGGATCAAAAAGACCATCAGGAAAGTGACAATTGTTGTGCCTGTATTAATGACGAGTTGCCAAGTAGATGAAAAATGAAAGGCTGGCCCGGTTATAGCCCAGACAACTACTATCATAAAAGCCAGCAGGAATGCCCAGGCGCTCCCTGTCCAAGTTGATACTTTTGTGGCAATGCGATGAAATAATTCTTTCACTACAAGGCGCTTCGTTTATTTGTCTTCACTTTGATGCTTATCCTTATTTATTGTAGAATACAGAGGAAATCTAGAAAATACAAATATCTATGCATGCCTCCATTTTCTCTGAACTCAGTCTGATTATCGCACTAGCGGCTGGTGTTTCTATTATTATGCGCATGCTGCGTCAACCGCTTATCATTGGTCACATACTGACTGGCATCATCGTGGGACCGGCCATGCTGCACTGGATTAACACGCCCGATACGATTGAGGTTTTTTCTAACATAGGTATCGCATTGCTGTTGTTTATTATTGGGTTAGGTCTTAATCCGCGGGTTATTAAAGAAGTTGGGAAAGTCGCTTCGATTGCCGGCATACTGCAAGTGGGACTGAGCACTTTAATAGGCTGGGCTTGTGGTATCGCGCTTGGGTTTAGCAACAAGGAATCTTTATTCTTAGGTGTCGCTCTGGCCTTTTCGAGCACCATCATTATTTTAAAATTGTTATCTGACAAAAAAGAGCAAACGCGCCTTTATGGTAAGGTCGCTACCGGCATGCTACTAATCCAAGATGTCTTGGCAGCCATTGCATTGCTTTTTGTAACCGCCCAAGCCAAGGAAGGCGGTTTTTCGGTGACTCAACTAGGACTATTGGCCGTGAAAGGGGCTGCCATCGCTATACCTTTACTCTTCATTGGCAATGTTATATTGCCAAAGCTTCATAAGTTTATTGCGTCGAGTCAAGAACTGCTGTTTCTATTTGCGCTCGGTTGGGGGTTTGGCTTCGCTGCCCTTTTTGAACTGACCGGCTTCAGCTTGGAAATTGGCGCCCTGCTGGCAGGCGTTGCCTTAGCTTCTCTGCCTTACACCCAAGAGATTAGCGCCAGGCTTAGGCCGCTCAGAGATTTCTTTGTAGTGGTCTTTTTTATCGCGCTTGGCTCACGCCTGACATTTGTCAATATACATGCATTGCTACCGGCCATTTTACTCGGCAGCTTCATAGTTATTATTCTCAAGCCGCTGGTAGTTTTGATTATTATGGGGTTGATGGGCTATACCAAAAGGACCAGCTTCAAAACCGGTATTGCTATGGCACAAGTCAGTGAGTTCTCGCTGGTATTTGTGGTACTCGCCAACAAGCAAAATCTGATCTCCAACGACTTAGTCTCCATCCTAACCTTTGTTACGCTTATCACAATTGCTGCCTCAGCCTATATGATTCTGTATGCCGACAAATTGTTTAGCCTTTTTGAGCGCGATTTAAGCCTGTTTGAAAGGCGGCATCGGCACTTTGAGCAAGAATCGCGGCATCATGTTGATTTGATGTTATTTGGTTATCACAAAGGTGGTCATGAGTTTGTAAAAGTCTTTGAGAAGCTTAAAAAGCCTTTCGTGGTCGTAGATTACGACCCTGAAGTAATAGACATACTAGAGCATCAACATATTAATTATGTGTACGGTGACGTAGCTGATATTGAGCTATTAGAAGAAGTCGGGCTGGACAAAGTCAAGCTGGTTGTCTCCACTATTGGCGACCATGATACAAACGTCTTTTTAATCAAACTGATTAGCGAGGTTAATCAGCGCGCGGTTGTCATTTTGCATGCTGAGACGGTAGAGGAAGCGGCCGAATTATATGAGCTTGGGGCCAGTTACGTAGCCATTCCGCATTACATAGGCAACGAAAAAATCGGTGCTTTTATTCGCAAAAGCGGACTTAAGAAAAGCGAGTTCAAGAAATTCCGCGAGAAACATCTGGAATACCTGCAAACACACTTTGAAACTGAATGGGAAATTGAAGGCCAAGCAGCAAGTGCCAATTAGACGTGGTACAAACGGTGCTTTTTGACGTAGCGGGCAACAGCCGGGTCTATATCAGGACAGTCGTGGCCGTGGCGCAGCAAGGCTCTGACTGATTTAGACGACACGTGTGTTTGAGCCGTCTCAAGAACTTGGTAATTAAATTTTACGCCTTTGGTTTTTTCAATTTGCACTACATGCTTACTGACTTGGGGCTTTGTGGCATGCCGCGTTCCAATAATAAAGTGCACAGAGCTAATTAGACTTTCGACATGGGGCCAGTTAATGAAATGAGTGAGCAGCATATCGTCGCCCATAAGCATAAACAGCTGGGCACTCTTAAAGCGTTCTTGAAGAACCGGCAGCGTACTTTCAGCATCAAACCGAGCATGCTCCAGCGCTATGGTAGCAAACTGTGGTTTATGTTTGAGAGCTAATTGAACCATTTTAATGCGGTGCTCAAGCGCCCGCACGCCTTGCTTACGGCGAGGCCGCGGCTCAACTAAAAAGAAAAGCTTATCGAGTTCGCAGGTGGTAAGTGCTTGCTGAGCAAAAGCCAGATGTCCGTTGTGAATAGGGTCAAAGGTGCCGCTGAATATGCCGATTTTTTTCACTCAGCCGGAGCTCCCTCGCA
>CAYVSP010000013.1:0-9297 GCA_964453655.1 uncultured Candidatus Saccharibacteria bacterium | reverse complement strand
TCAAAGGTGCCGCTGAATATGCCGATTTTTTTCACTCAGCCGGAGCTCCCTCGCAGCACTTTGTAGGCAGATGGCAGGCCGGACAAACAAAGTGGCCATGCACTGGCTCAATTGGGTAGTGACCGCAGTTGTCGCAAAAAAGCGCAAGCGATTTTTCTTTGACAAGCTCCTGATAATTCTCGTCGTTGTTGTTCATGCTGCTTTATTCAATTTACCCCTTCTGCCTTTTACTTCAAACTCACCGCAAGTTACACAGACCACATTTGAGCCGTCTGTTAGAACCTTTGCGGCACGTTTATTTTGAGCACAGTTACATTTGCTGTTTTTATCTAGTTCTTTAGAGGAATAGAGTGTACCTGTCAGGCCTGCCTCAGCGGCTTCTTGAGCTTCACGAGAAAATAAATCAACGACCGACACAGAACAGCCGCCACCACAACCGACTCCTGATTCAACAATTAGCTGTTCATTACGACGAATCATAAAGTCTTGGTTTTCACTTGTTGCTATTTGCTGAATAGCCCTCTCTCGCTCTGCTAGTAATATAGTATTTTCTAAGCCAATACTTGAAGCAACGCGTTGTACTGTTCGTTCATTATGCGAAGCTAATCCAGCACGATTATCTAGCGTAACTATTTTTACGCTAAGGGCTAGTCTTACCACAAAATCATCAACATACAAATTGTTTCCGTGGAAACGCTGGTACAAAGCTTCCTTATCGTCAGGCTTAAGATAGTGCCAGACTGTTCTTATCATAGCCGCTACTTGAGGCCGTGCCCAGTCATTTAAACTAAGGGCCAGCTCTTTTTCGAGAGTTTGCTTTTCTTTAGCATAGTAAGTTGCCTGTGCCTCTAATTCAGCTTGATCATGCTTAAAGGCATCAAGCTGGCGTTGCAAATTTTGGCGTTCTTCTTCATTTACAAATTTCATAACACCATTAATAAACGTCTCAACAAGTTCAATGTTGGTTCCGTATTCTACATCCATTTGATTGCAGAATCGCATAACTGCTAATGCAGTTGGTTCAATGTGTGCTTCGTACCGTTCGCCTAAAAAGTTTGCCCATGCTTGAGCGGTTACACCGAAAATACTAAAGCTTTGCATCGACTTTGTTCGTGCGTCTTTAGACAACGATTGTATGCGTAGCATGGTGCGATCATCATAGTTAAAGGCAATTGCTACATCAGGATCGACTTCTTGGTGTGTTGGACCCGCTGACACTATTATTTTTTTACCACCGTTTCTCATTTTTTTGTTTTGTTCTGGTTCTTCAAAACTCACCTCTTCAGTGATTTCTTCAACTCGACGATAGAACTCAAAATGATTATCTGGATCATCCATATCAAGTGAATGTAGCCCAATAATAGTGTTATCTATAGTTCCACGCCCCATGCTGATGTATTGTTGTTTTTCGTTGTCGCGCCTTTGGCGAACAATAGGTGCCAATGAATGTATGTCAGCTTCCGCTAAATCAGTTAGATCTTGCTCGAAGGCATCCTCTTCTGCCTCAAGTTCAAATAAGCCCTTTTCTCTATCAACGCAATGTTCTGCCAAATAAAAAACGTTATAAGCAATGTCGTCCGTTTGTCGACTGGTAATTTCAGGTGTAATAACTTGTTGGAGCTGTTCGGCTGGCTCGGCCATAAAAAATCCTCGCTGCCGAGCGAGGAAAAGTCTATACTTTTGCTCCTGCTCGGGAGGCTTAAATGCTGTATCGGACTTTAACCGTTGCGGCACAGTGAGAGAATTTCACTCTCTTCCAGCGTTTTATATTTTTAACTTACTTGTGTGTTAATCGTAGCATAAGCACACCAGCTGTGGTGTAGTAATTTTGTGAATAGACACTATTTCTATACAAAATGAACGAACATGACTATGCCAATCACCAAACAGTAGATTGCAAATGGCGTAAGGGTTTTGGTCTCAAAATATTTAGTCAAAAAACGGACTGAAAAATAAGCGGCTAGACCGGCGGCCAAGCTGCCAACCAAGATCTGGCCTCTTACACTTGCTCCATTTGAGCCAAGCAAGTCAGGCAGTTTATATAGGCCTGCTCCAAAAATAATCGGGGTTGCCAGCAAAAATGAGAAATTCGCAGCGTCTTCATGATCAAGCCCACGCATCAGCCCGGCGACCATAGTGATTCCCGAGCGGCTAATGCCAGCCAGCAATGCCAGTACTTGGGCCAGTCCGATGGCGCCGGCTTCACGATAGTCCAGCTTAGTAAGCTGCCGAGTAGCGCCCTTGCGTTTTACTTGACGCCGATAGAATTCGCCGATCAGCAGAATAACACCGTTAATAGTTAAGAAAAGTGCCGCCAGTTCGGGTTTAGCAAAAACTACCCGGAACTTGTGTTCAAACAATAAGCCCACTAGCGCCGCCGGTATGGTAGCCAAGATAAGCAACCAGGCAAGGCGTTCATCGGAAGTTTCTGCCTTATGCGTTTTTAATGTCCTAAAAAAGCCTCTGATGATTTTAGCCCATTTCTTCCGATAAAAAATAAGCAACGCGATGGCCGTAGCCACATGCAGCCCCACCAGAAAGGCCAAAAAGAAAGATTCGCCCGACGATTGGCTGGAAACAATCGCGCTCCAGCCAAGCAGGGCCGGCAAGAGCACAGAGTGGCCTAAGCTCGATATAGGGAACAGTTCGGTTACACCTTGTAATAGGCCAATGATAATAGCTTGAAAATACGTCACGGCAACGTTAGTATATCTTACCTTTGATAAATGTCGCGCCTGTTAAACACCAGCCAGGAAACGCAAAGTAAAATCAACGTCGGTATAGCAAGCGCAAGCACGGCTTTTGCGCTCAACCCGTTTTTTGCAATCAAGGGATTATTGTAATAATGGAAAGGTGATAATTTTTCAATCGGTTTTAGACTTGAGACATTCCCGACCAGCGAAGTTATCAAGTATGTACCGAACGTAATTAGACCAGCGATTCCACCAGCTAACCCCCTCTTCCCGGTAATCGCCCCAGCAGCAAACCCGACGGAGCTAAACAACATGGTCAATAACCACACTCCCAAGGTCGCCTGCAGCAATAGGCCAAAGTTGGCACTCTCATGAATAAACGGCACTACTAAATATATACCCACGACAGACGCCGCACAGACTAAGAAACAGATAACCGCGCCCGCCAGAAATTTTTCAATGATTACACGTCCGCGCGAAACAGGCTGTGCAAGTAAGGTTTGGAGTGTACCTTTATCTTCGTCGCCTGCCAAGAGTCCGGTAAAGATGACGATCCCCATGATTAATGTCACCATTGGAATGCGCAGCGCATATATCTCCTGACCTATAAAACCTTGTACAGTTTTATAGCTGTTCGGGTCACCAACCAAAGACTGCAGCGACTTAGGTATGTTTTTAAGGACCTCGTCAAATCCGCCTTGTTTAAACGACGGATAAAAGGCAAACGTCAGCATAGTCATGGCAGCTACACCCAGACTCCATCCTATCGTCGCCCATCGCTTTTCATAAATCGTCTTTAGAAATACATTCTTAAGCATCACTGATCTCCGTAGTATTTCATAAAGATTGTTTCTAGATCGGCATCTTGGATAGTGACGTTCTGTAGCTTGTACTTACCTAGCAATGTTATAAGGCCATTGATGTCGCCGCCGAAAGTACCTTCAACAACAACACCTTTACTAGTTAGCAGCTTAAATTGTGACATTTGTTTAAGCGCTCCTCTTAGTTCGCTGCTTGCACCTATTATATGAATCCGTTTAGGCGACTGGGCTGCTAATTTGGCGGTATGTTTGGTTGCAATCACCTTGCCTTCGCGAATGAAAGCCACATGATCACAAATCTCTTGCACTTCGCTAAGAACGTGTGATGAGATGAAAGCTGTCTTATCTTGCTGCTTGTGCTCCATGATAATTTTGTTGAACTCGGCTTGCATCAGCGGGTCTAGGCCGCTGGTCGGCTCGTCAAAAATAAGCAACTCGGGGTCATGCATAAGAGCTGAGATTAGCCCAACTTTCTGTTTATTGCCACGCGACAATGTCTTGATAGGCCGGTTCAGTCTGCATTCAAAACGCCGACCGAGTTCAGCAATGCGCGTTTTAGCCACCCCGCCGCGCAGATTGCCTAAGTATTCCAGCTGCTGCATCCCCGTCAAGCTACCATCAAGTGCAAAGTCACCCGCCAGAAAACCTACCCTTTTGCGAATTTCTACACTCTGAGCAACGCTGTCCAGTCCAAAAATATTAATCTTGCCTTCAGTCGGCCTAATAAAGTCAACTAGCATACTGATAGTGGTAGTTTTGCCAGCACCATTGGGGCCAAGAAAGCCAAAAATGGTACCCGCCTCTACCTTCAAGCTGACGTTTTTTACACCGCGGCTTTTACCATACATTTTGGTGACTTTTTTGAGTTCAATAACTGGTTGCATATGTCACCATTATGCCACACGCTTTTTCAGGTCAGTTAGCCTGGGAATAAAGGACTGGGCAGCGCCTTCTAACCCCAGTACTTTCAATGCCCCAATTAAAACGTATAGTTCGTCGAGTTTAGCTTGGGTAACTTGGCTGACGTCTTCAACACTCTTAAAGTAAAATTCAACCTTTTCCACCAACCACTTTTCTTCGGTAGGCTTAATAGCATTGCTTTTTAGGGACGCCGGCGATTTGGTGGTCGGCTCTAGTGAGCGGGCTGAATGCTCCCGTTTTGCTAAATGACCACGCTTGATAAGATTATTGACGTGCAGAGCTACGGTTGCTACTGAATTATAATTTAGGCCTGTCTTGATTTCGCGATAGCTTGGACTGTAGCCATGGGCGTCAATGAAAGATTCAATGAAGCTGAGTAACTCTTTCTGCTTTTTGGTGGGACGAATGGTTTTAGCTTCTTCCATCTACTACCTATCGGCTTTCTTTGCATGTCGGCGTTCTTCGCTCTGAGCTGGTGCTAGGAAAAATTGAAGCGCAGAACGAGGCGTATATGTAATACGCTGAGTGAGCACTGGAGATTTTGACACCGCAGCAGCCAGAGAGGCTCGCCGGTGTGGTCGGCTACGCCGATTAGCAGGGCGAGCTGGCGAAGAAAGCCGGTGATAAGCGCTATGTCCGTGCGGGCGATGGGCTGCCACCCTAGCAACGGTGAGTTTAGTATGCCGGCGTTTTTTGACAAACTTTTCCGGAAAAACCCAGAAGCGGTACCAGATATAATTCCAGCCCGTAAAGAACCCGCTGGAAATGAACTGTCCGATATATGGCGAAATTCCAACGGACTTCAGTGAAGCCACAATGATGTAATCTAAGACAAAATCAACCAGTGTAATAATGATATAACGGGTGGTCACTTCTGTTTGGTGCTTGGCCAGCTTAGGGTTGCGAAACACCCAATAACGTTGGAGTAAATAATTAACTGTCCAACCAAACATGTTTGCTGCGAGCTTGGCCCACCATAGATTTAGATGAAAAATTTTATCACCAACAAAGAAGGCGATGTAGCCCGACCAAAAATAAGCGCCGCCGCTTATCAGATATTCAACGAACCGAGTTACTTCACGTCTTTGTGACTTTCTTAAGTGTTTCATTTTTGTTCTTTCTAACCTCAATTATAGCACTTGGCAGTCGCAGTTGAGCGTAGGACAAGGAAGCACGAGGCACGAAGCAAGCTGTACATATTAGTACAGTGAGTGGACGCCGGAGTTGCTGACGCCGTACTACGCCAAAAGCAGAAAAGGCGTCGTCAACTACGTTTTCGAGCAGTTTTCTGCGTTGCGGCTGTCAAGACAGGCGCCAGTGCTATGCCGGCCAGGCCCCACCATAACAACCCCAGCGTATCATCAGCCCAGGCATGTGAGATAAGATTAACGAGCGCTAATCCTACCCAGCTAGCAAGCAGTATTTGAGCCAAGGTTGCATAGCGACGCTTCCACAGACGATATACCACCAGACCATTGATGACTAGAAATAAAGTAAGGCCAACCCAGCCGGTCTCTTGAGCTATTTGTAAATAATAATTCTCAGCTATTCTCGGTTGATGGGGTTGATTACGAAACGATGCCGGCCCTGCTGTGCCTGGTCCTCGGCCTAATGGTTCATGCTCAACCTCTTTGAGCGCACCCTCAAGAGCTGATACCCTCCCTGCATTAGAACTTTGTGAAGACAATGATGAACGGTCCGTATGGAAAAAGGTATTTTGCAATACCGAATCATTCCGCCCTAATACCAAACCGCCAAAAAGAACTAGCGAAATAATGCTCAGTGCCACAATAACTCGCCGCCGGAAATGCGTATTATTATGCTGCCACCAAAGTACTAAACCGGCTGACGGCAAAACCGCCAGCCACGCACTTCTGGAGTATGTAAACCCGAGTACAACGAGAGCACCTAGCAATATACCAACTAATAGTGTGCGAAAACGATGCCGCCAGAGCTGACCTACGACAGCTGTAATTACTAATACCATATAGGCGCCTAGTGGATTGGCGCCGCGTAAACTTGATTGAATACGACGATATTCTAGTTTCTGATCAACTGTTTGGTAGGCCGGTATAGTGTCCGGTCCATAGCCAAAATGTCGTAAAAAATCGTACGAAAGCACATAGCGTTGCAACAATCCAAATATAATGACAATGATGGCCGGTCCAAGCAAAAGCTTAAGCCATTGATTGCTTAAAAAGTCATGGACGGCCACAACTGCCATAACCATCAACATGAAACCGAGAAAGCGCAGATTGCTTAGTAGTGAATAAATAAGCGCAGAGCTATTAGTCTGGTTATGGTGCAAGGCCCATGCCCCTTTGATAGCAAAGAGTAAAACATATAAGACTATTAGGCCCGTCAACCAATCGCGCAACAACCATTTTCTAAGCTTAGTTTCGCGCCACACCAATACGACCACAAACGGTAAGGAGACAATTAGAGCAAGCTCTTTCCAAATACGCCAAGCATCAAGGTGGCCAAAATTACTGCCGCCCCACGTCGTGAAGAAAGCATGAAAAGGCAATAGTACAAAAACTAAGCCAAACCACCAACTTAAGTATTTTGCTAAGGTGTTGGTTGGGGCGTTTTTGCTTCTCATAAGTGTTACAATCTAGTATATCCCATGAAGAACAACGCCTCACTTTTATACAACGTTTCTTTAGTAGTGGGGGATTTTTTATCCTTGGTTCTAGCCTTTGTGGGCGCTTATATTTTACGAGTCAGTTTAGGCTTATCCTTTGGTAGTAGTGCGGTTTCACATCCGGTTCATGCCCGAACTTATCTGGGCATTTTCCTATTACTCGTCCCTTTTTGGATTTTGATATTTGCTCTGTTTGGCTTATATAGCAGCAAGATATATGAAAAGCGCTTTGTTGAGGCGGGCCGTTTATTTATGGCTTCGTTTGTCGGGCTGTTATTTGTTATCGGCTATGCTTTTTTTGTAAATGAAACTATTTTCCCTGCTAAGCTTGTGCCTGTTTACGGGTTTGTTTTAGCCTTTTTGTTTTTATTGCTTTTCCGCAATCTAGCTCGTTATATTCGCAGCCTGCTTTTCCGTTATGACATCGGCATCACTAACCTACTGATTGTGGGTAATACCAGGGTTAGTGGCGAGCTGGTTGCGTCGCTGCATAACAGTCACTTGTCAGGCTATCAAATCGTCGGCGTAGTCGGTTCAGGCGAACACATCCCGCCAAACATTCATCCAAAATTGTTTGAAACTTTTGATGAAGCACTTGCCAAAATAGGCGGCAACAACATCCATGCCATTGTGCAAACCGAGCTTTATGCGGCCAGCGAAAAAAACAATGAAATTCTGACTAAATCGCAGGAAAACCACATAGCCTTTCGCTTCGTACCAGGAAACACCGAACTCTTTGTCGGTAATATTCAAGTTGAACTGTTCCGTTCGGCCATTCCAGTATTAGCCGTTCACCAAACGGCTCTAATCGGCTGGGGGCGTATCGTGAAACGGCTGTTTGATCTAATTGTAACCATCCCTTTATTAATTATCGCTGCTCCATTTATGGCGCTTATCACACTAACAATCGCTATCTTTGGAGGCAGAGGAGGAATATTCTTTCGCCAGACTCGGTTGACCCGTTTTAGCCAGCCTTTTAAAGTTTTTAAATTTCGAACGGCTAAAGCAAAGTATAACGGTCTGAGTCACGAGCAAGCCTTTGCAAAATTAGGAAAGCCCGAGCTCTTGAAAAAATTTTATGAAAACGGAGAATACCTTCCGCATGATCCTCGTTATACCAAAGTGGGTTTGTTTTTACGAAAAACCAGTTTGGATGAATTGCCACAAATGTTCAATGTTATTAAGGGTGACCTAAGTTTGGTTGGCCCGCGTGCCTTAGTGCCCAATGAACTCGAAGCCTATGCTAAAAAGCACACTATTCTAAGTGTCAAATCAGGTATTACCGGACTAGCCCAAGTTTCTGGACGCAAAAGCATTCGCTTTGACGAGCGCCGACAGCTGGACATGTACTACGTACAGAACTGGAGCTTCTGGCTAGACATTGTCATCCTAATTAAGACGATTAAGACTATTTTAACTGGCGAGGGAGCCCAGTGATTCAGAGGTATGCGTAAATTCCGAAGTTGTATGCAGTACAAGGCGCTGACGAGCAACGGAGCAAGGCGTACTATAGTACGATGAGCGAGCATCGGAGTCAGCGACACAGTAATTCAGACAAAAGCGGCGGCAGAGTTGTTGGCTCTGCCAGCGGCCAGGCCACTGCGTTTCGGAATTTACGGGTGGCTATTGTTCATGACTGGATAATAGCTGGCGGCGCTGAACGCGTTGTCATGGAACTGCACCGTATGTTCCCCAAAGCTCCCATCTACACTTCTTATTGCACACCAGCTTGGAAAAAACAATTAGATGGAACAGTCATCACCGGCTTTTTGCAGCATTGGCCATTTTCCAAGATGCGCAAGTTTTTACCCATCCTAAGGATTTGGTGGTTTAGTCGCTTGAAGTTAAAAGGCTATGATTTGGTGATCAGCAGTTCTGGTGCCGAGGCAAAGGGCATTAAGGTTCCTGAAGGAACACTGCATATTAATTATTGTCATGCGCCGACTCATTATTATTGGAGCCGGTTTGAGGATTATTTAAAAGCGCCCGGCTTTGGGTTTTTTAACCCACTGGCAAGACTTGGGCTAAAACTACTAGTTTCTCCGCTTCGTCGCTGGGATAAAAAGGCTGCTCAGCGACCGCACTTTATGGTTGCTAACTCAACGTATATAAAAGAAGCTATTAAAAAATATTACGGACGAGATGCAGTAGTGATTCACCCACCGGTTGATGTTGCGCGATTTAAACCGAAAGACTCTTTTAAAGCCCGTAGTGGATT
>CAYVSP010000012.1:0-25283 GCA_964453655.1 uncultured Candidatus Saccharibacteria bacterium | reverse complement strand
GGCTTGGCCACGCTCAAAAACTGATAAATCAAGTATTTCATTCACCGTAACCAAAGAAGCCTCGGCACTATGGTACATATCACCTAATAGTTCCATTTGCTCTTTGGACAGGTTATTATCAGAATTCTTAAGCATAGATTGAATGGCCCATAGCATACCGGCAAGTGGCGAACGAAGTTCGTGCGAAGCAATCGACGTAAACTGATTCTTAAGAGCGGTTATCTCACGCTCTTTTGCTTCTAGCTTGCGGTCACGCAGTAGCCCGGCCAAAGGGATGGCCGCCAAACAGAGCGGAATCAGCATAAAAATTAAAATCTGGGCGTAATAGCTAGTGGCCGATGTGTCCATACCAACAATCGCCAGTGTATCGCCGTTAGCAGGGTCGTTAATTGGTGCAAGCGCAGACATCCACAGTCCCCAGCGATCACGGGCAGGTCCCTCAATAAATGGCTCAGAACCACTAAACGATGCTTGTAAATGCGGGGAAGCTTCGTAGTAGACTTGCCCAGGCGGGGAGTAATCACGGCTGTCCGGCGCTTCTGAATCGACAAAAAAGAAAACGTCCTTGCCGTGCCTACCCATCAAATAAGCGAATCGCATGCCGCTGTTGTCTAAGCGGATTTGCGACAGGCGTTCTTTGAGACGCTTATAGGCTGGATTCTTTAAGTCAGTCTCGTCGCCTTTCAGGGCTTTGACATCGTCCGGTTGCAGGGCGCCGGCAGCTGTGCGAACTTGTGCCATGAGCAAATCTCGGCTATGAGTATTGGCCGCAATGCCGGCAAATAACGAGCCCATAACTCCGACTACGATGATCAACATCATCACTAGGCTCGTCAATCGTTTTGGTTTTGCCAACAGTCGAGGATCCACGACTGCTGCATTCTTTTTCATCTTGAATTTACTATAGCATAAGAAGTTTAATGTGAATTCGGCATATCAAATTCTAGGACAAGTGCTTTATGGTCGGAAACGGCATCGTCACTAACTGTAAAATGCTGAACCTGTACGTCCTCACTGACGAAAATATAATCACAGATTACACTCTCACGATCTTGTTGCGAAGCACGATGTGCCGAGCTGAGAGTTGTTTGCACCCCGTGTTCTACAGTCAAATTTTTTAGGCCTAGCTCATTCAATACCTGTAAGGCCGGACTCTTGGGCGAAACGTTTAAATCACCACAAAAAATTAGTGGATGGGGTAGAGCTGCCAAACCGTCACGGACTTTCTTCATGGCTTTGACGCTGACATTATCACCAAGCGGATTAGCACCTGACAGGTATGCTTGATGATTAGCAACGCTTAACTTTTTACTGTTCGGCAGAGTAATAGTGCAAGCCTGCCAAATTCGAGCATTCTTTAAGACATCTTCAAGCTTACCCCGGACATGGTAGCGATTAAATGTATGAAAAGATTGCTGATCAGAAATGGGAAATTTGCTAAGAATCACGTTGCCAAACTCGATGGTTTTTCCTACCATTTCAAAACCCCATGCGGGTGCAAAAAAATTATATGGAAATTCACCAACATTAATAATTTCATCTATGTAGCCGTATTGATCTGAAAAAGCCCCAACCAAAGCAGTCGTATTGGGCGCAAAAGCTTCTTGAATGCAGATTATGTCTGGTTCTTGATGGTGGATGAATCTACTTAGAGGCCCGTTGAGTCTGCCGCACCAGCCGTTAACTTGAATGAGCTTCACTTCTTGAACTGCTCTCTTATCCATTCATCCAAACTGCCTCCACCCCCGCCGGCCATGGCGACAACCATATCGCCGCTGTCTAAGTGTTTCTGAATGGCTTGCTTTAGACTTTCATCCCGTTCGCAGGCTTCAGCTATAGACGGATCAGTTAGGTGGCTGATTAATTCTTCGGGCGGAATAACCCGTTGGTTTGAGTCCTCACGCGCTAGATAACTAGGAATCCAATAAACTTTTTTGGCTCCGTTAAAGCAGTCTTTATAGTCGTCAATCATGTAATGTTGTCGGCGGTTGGTCAGTGGTTCGTAGGCGACGATGACATTTTGTTTCTTGGTACCGGCCATTTCCATTGCTACGCTCATGGCGCCACGGATTTTCTCTGGTGTGTGCGCGTAATCGCTGTATAGATTGGGAACAATTTCCTCCATGCGGCGTTGCAAACCGGGGAATTCATTAATAATTTTGATAAGTTTCTCCATTGGCTCATTGGTAACTTCATGGACTGCCTGCACCGCTAGCCAGCCATCAAGACGGTTATATTTGCCAGCTAATTTTATGTTGGAAATGGCTTCATCTCCGGCTTCGAGCACCTTACAGCTGGCAGGTGAATCCGACAGGCTAAGGTAGTCGTAATCTTCTTGCCAAATTTGTGTCTGTTTTGACTGCTCAATAAATTCTTTGAAGGCTTGCTGATAATCTTCGCGTGTTGGGAAGATTTCGTGGTGATCCCAACTGACACCTGTTATCAGGCTTAAATAGGGCTCAAATGCTAGGAAGTTGCGGTCAAACTCGTCACATTCGTAAACAAAATATTTTGAACCTTCCTGATATTGGCCCATATCACCGAAGGAAATTTTGGCCCCTACCGAGTAAGATATCGGTAGACCCAGTTGCTTGAAAAGCCACACCACCATTGCTGTCGTAGTGGTCTTACCGTGTGTACCGGCAATGGCAATCAGCTTGAGCTTTTTCTCGGAAATTATGTGGTTTAGTAATTCATCGCGCTTGCTCATCTTTATGTCCTGATCGTTAGCAAAACGCAGCTCGGGGGCATCCGGATTCTCGATTGTCACCGCCGAAGAATATACAAACCAGTCAATTGGATTTTTTTCATGGACCTTAGCAATATTAGCTTTGCCTTGACCGATATTAATACTATGAAGACCATGCTTTTTTAGATACTGGATGTACTGGGAATCCTGCTTATCTGAGCCGGACACTTCATAACCGGCCTGTTTAGCAATCAAAGCCAGCGGACCGATAGCTGTGCCGCCTATGCCTGAAAAGTAAATATGCATAGCACAATCTTCGCACCGCATGAGCCTGCTTGCAAGTGGAGCATGCAACACCGCTCATGCTCTTGGCGCATTGCGGCGTCAGCTGGCCTCTGTCATTCGCTCACTGTATTTATTTATACGGCTAACTCATTCCTCGTGACTTCCTTGCACTGCATCCAAGTGCAAAGCTTGTGCAAGCACAAGTTTCGCACCAGATTGGCCTGCTGTCCAGCTAGGCTATATAATCTTAACCGAGATGACAAAAAAACAATTAAAAGATTTCTGGGCTAGAATTCGCCCAATCAAGCCGCGTTACTTCTTGATGCTGGCTCTTATGTTAGGCGTTATCTCAGTGTTTGCGCTTCGCCAGAATAACTTGACTATGATTAAGCTGCGCAATGAAGTAACTAAAGCTGATCAAGAGAACGGTGATGTCGAAACAGCGCTCAGGAATCTGCGTGAGTTTGTTTACGGCCATATGAACACCAACCTTAGTAGTGGCAACAATCCTATTAAACCCCCCATTCAGTTGAAGTACCGTTATGATCGACTGATTCAGGCAGAGAAAGATAAGGCTGAGGCTAATAACACCAAGATTTATACTGACGCACAGGCTTATTGTGAAAAGCAAATTCCTCAAGGATTATCCGGTGGCGGTCGAGTGCCATGTATTGAACAATATGTGCTAGACCATGGTGTAAAAATTCAGCCGGTTCAGGATGGCCTATATAAGTTCGATTTTGTGTCGCCGACTTGGTCGCCGGATATAGCTGGCTGGGCCTTAGTGCTAAGCGTTCTATCCTTCATTTTCTTTATTGCATCGTGGATTCTTGATCGATGGGTTAAATCAGAGCTGAGGGAATAAAACACCGGCCATATTTCAGGCCGGCGCTAGCTTAAAAAGCTAATCTCTTATTGCTTTTTTGTACTATCTGTACTCGGCGTAGCCGGCTGAGTCGTACTTTGCTGCGAGCAGTCTTGCTTTGGATTGCTGGCCAGGTACTTCTTAACTGCCCCCGGCACAGTATTCTCGGCAGAATCATTCTTGAGGTTTTCCCAGAACGTTACTTGGTCACGGTTAAGCAGCATTTCGTTTTGCGGTCGGTGTAATTCACAACCCAGCGGTACTAATTCCGGTGCAGCCGTTTGCTGCTGCCCATTTGGCTGGACCGTTTGATTTACTCGAAGATAGAAAATGCCAGTTAATCGAATATATTTATCATTTAATTGTTGTATATTGCCAAAATAAACCTGGCCGTTGTTTAAGAAGACGGCTTGCATGTTGTTCTTGTCGATGTAATGCCGTTCAGCTTTGACTGCACCAAAAGCTATGGAGATTAATAAGGCGACAACTAGTAGAGTCGATGAAAAAAGCAGGATGATAGATGACCAGCGGAGCAACCTCGACTCCTTCCGCTTACCAGTTGGTCGATGTGCACTAACGTTGTTATTTACTGATGTGTTCGCAGCCGAGTGGCTTGGCTGATTACTGCGATTCGTAAGATCCATGAGGTATCTCCACCTTTTTATTACCCATTAAATAGTTACGACTTCTAGTGTAATGCATAACCGTTATATCACGCAACACTTCAATATATATTTATTGAAAAATAAAATTTACATCTGTTTAACGGGGGTAGCCTCTATGAATTATGATTCAAGGAGTTGACAAAGCGAAACCCTCAAGAGTATGTTAGGAGTACCATTACTAATCCTAAGAGGGAGAGACAAGAAGATGGCCTACAAGCACACAAATTCTAAAGGGGTGACATACTACCTAAATTCAAAGGAAGTTACACTTCGCGGTGGCAAAAAGCAAACCATTTACTACTTCAGTAAAGATCAGCGCCCAGAGGCTAGTGATTTGCCAAGTGGCATGGAAGTAAACGAAAATCCACGTAACGGCTTTTTGACCGTAAAGCGTAAATAATCCTATCTACTTAGGAAAACAGCCGCTCGGGGACCACCCGGGCGGTTTTTGTTTATTGACTTAATCATAATCGGATAGTACAGTCTGAATAAGTAAGCATAAGAAGGGTAGAGCCGTGTGAGGCTCGTTGCTTCCCTAAAATGAAGCATTTGTGGAACAAAAACTGGCACCCAAAAAATCTTCCCAGCAAAGTAAGATTGACTACTTTTGTAGTTGTTTTTATTATCTTGGGCGGCAGCTATCTCTTATTCAATAGCTTTGCCGCTACACCGATGGATACGACACCACCGTCGGCCCCGCAAAACGTTAGTGTAACTAACATAACTAAGACAAGTGCTCGCTTAGAATGGGCTGCCCGAACTGATAATAATGACTTTGATCATTACACCGTCTATCTTTATCAAGCTGAGGCTACCCCCATAGAAGGTATTAAACTTACAGCATCAACAACTTCTTACACTTTTGATAATCTTATGCCTGACAGTGATATTAGTATTAGGCTATCTGCAGCCGATAAGGCTGGTAATGCGTCAGATACCTACACGGGCGCACATACTTTGGCTGACACTACTCAACCGACCGCGCCTGCCCATGTCCGCGCAACATTTGATAAGGTAACAAACAAGGTCATCATAAAATGGGAGCCGTCCTCAGATGAAAGCGGGATAGTCGGTTATTCTGTCTATCGCTTCCGTCCATACTACAGTTTGCAGGAAAAGTTACCGCCAGTTAACCCTGATACATACTTTACAACAACCTCCAGTACCTACATAGACAACAACCCTCCTTTGAATGAAGAAGTCAAATATCAAGTTATGACCCATTCTGGTGCTACGGGTGCAGGGGCATCTAATAGAGATAGCGTCCTCAGTGCTTCTACCGAACCTAGAGATATAACTGATAATGAACCTCCGACTAATCCTGCCAACCTAAAAATGACTGCAGTCACCTCCAATTCCGTAAGCCTTGGTTGGACATTTTCAACCGACAACTTCAAATCATACCTGGGAACCTATGGTTTAAAATTCTATCGAATTTATCGAAATGGCAGCATGATTGCAGAGCAAAGTACAGCCACAGGTTCGACATACTACAGCGGGGGGTTAAATCCCGGTACCCCATACACCTATTATGTTACAGCCGTGGATTCAAATAATAATGAGTCTGGCCAATCAAATTCGCTATCGGTGACAACAACTGGTACGAGTAGCGGTGATAATCAAGCGCCTACTGCTCCCTCTGAGCTAAAAGTTACTCGTTCTGGTGGAACTGCAAACCTTACTTGGAAGGCCAGTACAGATGATGTGGGAGTGACCAGCTACACAGTAAAAAAACTAATGTCCGGTACATTGGCAACCTATACAGACCTAAATACAACCACTTCAACCAGCTACAGCGACACAAGCGCCGCGCCCAATCAGTATGTTACCTACGTTGTTTCGGCAAACGACAGCGGAGGTAATGCTTCGCCAAACTCTAATGCCAGTACAGTATTAATGGACAGCACTGCGCCTACTGCACCGAGTGGACTATACGGAAAACCGAAGTTTACGGCCACTAATTGCCAAGCTGGATCCACTAAGTGCAAGGTAGAGCTTAACTGGAACGCCAGCACCGACAACGTTGGTCTTAATAAGTACATTATTGTACGTAATGGAGCTGAAGTAGGCAGTACTATAGACAAAAACAGCTATATTGATGGAAATGCTCCAGCCGGTACCTCAGTTAATTATGTAGTCAGAGCCAGCGACGCGGCAGGCAATTATGCAAATTCAAGTGCAATCGATGTTTCAACCGCTGATACTGCCGATCCGATTGTGCACATAAATACAATAGGTCCCGTGAAAAAGTTAGGTGATCCGGTGGAAAAAACTATAGGCGGCCCGGTGAATGTTAATATTTTTGCAGAAGATAACGCCGGCGTAACAAAATCTGAGTTATACATTGATGGTGAACTAACTTCAGCTGTATTTAAGAAAGAAAAATTGCTAGACGGCACGGTGAATCCAAATTCATATGATACTAGATGGAATACATACTCAGTAGCAAATGGTCCTCACGTTTTAACCGTACGAGTTTATGATGCCGCCGGTCACATTAGACAAGATTCAAAGAACATAACAGTACTTAATCCTGAAACACAGCGACCTTCGTGGCCGAGTTCTTGCAAAAGTTCCACGGCCAATAACTGTTTATCGTTTAGCAAGTCTGCTCCAAGTCAAATTATACTTAAATGGACACCGGTCACTGACAATGCTGGCGGGGGCTATTATATTATGCGCGGCAATGTAATGGTGGGCCAGGTGAATACGAGTCAACTTACCCTGGGATCTGACCAAAAATTCAGTTACCCTGACAGTAAAAACTTATTGCCGAGTACAGGCTATACATATTATATATATGCGTACGATGCTGCTGGTAATGTTTCTGAAAAATCCAATTCAGTCTCCGCTAGCACCGCGGCAGCGGCTAGCGTAGATACAGAACTACCTATTCCGCCAGGAAAACCAAATACCGAAGGTGTCACCGGTCAGCAGATCAATCTATCATGGACTGCCAGCACCGATAATGTTGGTGTTGATCACTACAGTATATGGCGTTGTATGAGCAATTGTTCAAATATAAATGGAACCATTACGGGGACCTTTGGACAGATTGGTACCTCAAAGGATACTAATTATAACGACGCAACCCTTACAGGAGAAACTACGCAATATTACCAAATCAAGGCTCATGATGCCAAGAACAATGCTTCGATGGCCTCTGCTGCTAGCAGCGGTCACGTTCTTCTTTATCAAGATACTACCAATGGTAGTATTACTGGCTATATTTACGACAGCACCACTAAACTGCCCCTAACCCTAGCGCCACCAATGCGAGCTTACGTACAGGTTAAGACGAAAGTCACTGGCACCGATAAATATCCGCAAGCTTCTACTAGATATTGGCCTGTATCAGCTACGGGTTTTTACGCGCTAACAGATCTATCGCTCAACACGGTGTACGACCCAATAATAACTGTCATAGCGATTGGCTATACCCCAATAACTAGGCAGATACATGTAGACTCCAACAATACAGTTCTTCTCAATATACCCATGACAAAAAGTAATTAGAACAGCCGTAAACCATTTATGCTTAACCTGTTAAGTTTTGATATAATGATATAAATGGCGAAGAAGAAAGCGACGAAGCCAATCGTCACTGTGAAGAAGGTGTCTAAGGCCTATGACAAGAAAAAGGCTGTTGATGACATTAGCTTTGACATAAAGAAGGGCGAGATTTTTGGTATCTTAGGCCCTAACGGCGCCGGCAAAACAACTACGCTGGAAATGATTGAAACCCTTCGGACAATTGATAGCGGTCAGATTATAGTTGATGGCATTGATGTATCTAAAGACCCGCAAGCTATTAAATACATTATTGGTGTGCAGCCGCAAAGCCCGGCTTTCATGGATAAGGTGAAATTGACTGAGCAGTTGGAGCAATTAGCTTCGGCTTACGGCGAACGTGTTAACAGCAAGCAGTTGCTGGAGGAAGTCGGGTTGAGCGAAAAGGCTAGTTCCTATGTTGAGAACCTATCCGGCGGCCAAAAACAGCGCTTCAGTATTGTGGCATCGCTGGTTCATAGCCCAAAGGTGTTTTTTATGGATGAACCAACCACCGGTTTGGATCCCCAAGCCCGCCGAAATTTATGGGATCTCATTCGCGAGACTCGTGATAAAGACGTAACCATACTTTTAACGACCCATTATATGGAAGAAGCGGAGCTTTTATGTGACCGGGTAGCGATCATGGACAACGGCAAAATTATTGCCCTAGATACGCCGAAAAAATTGGTCAAAGATCTGCTTAAGAAAGGCTTCAAAAAGTCCCAACATGTTGAGCAGGCTAATCTGGAAGATGTCTTTATTGCTATGACGGGGAAGGAATTGAGGGACTGATGGCTGCTTCAACAAGCTCCAGGCGTTTTCTACCAATTAAAACCTTTGCCAAGATTAGCATAAAACGGGCTTTCCGCGACAAAACAGCCATTTTCTTCATTTTCCTTTTTCCACTGATTTTTCTGTTTGTTTTCGGCGGTATATTTGGGCGCAGCAATAACAATGTTTCTTTCCGTCTTGCTCTTATCAACCAAAGTGATAGCGAGTTTGCCAGAAAATTTGTGGAAGTTGCCCAAGGCGAAAAAACTCTGAAGATTGACAAGGATTCGACAGATCTAACTAAAGCCAAAGAAAAAATGAATCGCGGACAGATAGATTCGGCCGTTATACTGCCACCAGACTTTGGCACTGTCAAGAACGGACAATATCCCTCAGGACAAGCCATTATCTATTACACGCCAAACAGTGAGCAGGCGGCCCAAACCTTGCAAGCCGTTTTGGATTCACAATTTCAAGAAACCAACAAAGGACTAGTTAAGAGTGATACGCCTTTTTCCGTTAAATCCGAAAGACTCAATACCAAAAGTTTAACCCAGTTTGATTATGTCTTTGCCGGCCTGCTTGGCTTTTCCATCATTGGTCTTGGTGTGTTTGGTCCGGTTAATGTCTTCCCTGAGCTTAAAAAGCAGGGCATACTGCGTCGTTTGCACACCACACCCCTAAAGGTTTGGCAGTATTTCACGGCCAACGTGGTTTCTCAATCTATCATTGGCCTTATGAGCCTGGCGCTTATGTTTGCTGTGGCGATAGTTGTTTTTGATCTCAAGTTGGCTGGTAATCCTTTAGAGCTAATTTTCTTTTTGGTACTAAGCATTGTGACTATTTTTGGCATCGGTTTAGCTATAGGTGGTTGGGCTAAAGACCAAAATCAAGCCGCGCCGCTGGCTAACATCGTTGTCTTCCCGATGCTGTTTTTATCTGGTACTTTTTTCCCGCGCTTTCTGATGCCGCAGTGGCTGCAAAAAGTGTCTGAGTTCTTACCGTTAACCCCGATAATTGACGGCATTAGACTAATAGCAACGGAAGGTAAGCACCTAACTCAAATTGGCCCACAGCTTGGGCTGATGGCGTTTTGGTTAGTTGTTGTTTATGCAATTGCGTTCAGAGTATTTAGGTGGGAATAGCGGTGGTTAATTAGTTATCCCCAGAAGAGGTAGTTGAGCAATGGTTTATGTTGCCTAGTGCACCGCCTTGATTAAACCACAGAGTATTAGCATAACCAACTTGAGCTTGATGGTTATTTGGTAAAGCTGGGTTTACAGCATATTCAGCTGGTACTTCGACTTCATACCAATCATCTGATGGTGGAGTATCTCCAGTGTATGGACTAACTTGCTCGCCTTTGACATAACAATTAACTGTTACTCCATCACCGGTTTGTCCAGCGTAACTTTCACGAGGCCATCCTACCCTGACAGTTGTATTTGGATCAGCGTTAATAATGTCACTGTTTAGTTCGGGTCTAGTTCTAATTATAATTGAGCATGGGCGTTCACCACCGCTATAGCAAAGAGTAGTACTGCCTGGTTGTAAAAATCCACTCAAGTCTGGGACCAGTTCAATAGTTCCTGCTGAACTGGAAACACTAGGACTTGAGGGCTGAGAGCCACTTTTACCACCACTGCAAGCAGCGGCGAGTAAAGTGCCACTGATAGCAGCAAATCTCAAGAACCTTCTGAAGCTTGGTGCATTCAACCGGTCTACAACACCTTCAACACTTCTCATAGCTACTCCTATAAAAGAGTATTATGCTATAAAGATAAATAATTAACAACTTGCATCATGGTTATTAATTCTTGCTATGCTTGAGATATGAAAAAGCGCTATGTGCAACTAGCAGCATGGGGGATTAGCTTAGTCGTGGCTATATTGGCGATTATCGCTTGGGGCCAAGGTATCCGGTGGCAATTTGCGGGCTTGAGTACTTACCAGCTGTTCCCGTTGTTTGGCTTATTGGCCTTCAGCCTAATGTGGGCGCATTACGTAGTGAGCGTAATCCGGCAGGCGGCGAAAGTAGATAGAGAAGCGCTTAATAGCTACGTTGAAATTACCAGCTTTATAGTACTTTTTTGTATTCTTATTCACCCTGGTTTACTAACCTGGCAGTTGTGGCGTGATGGTCTAGGATTGCCACCTGCCAGTGAGCTGCATTACGTTGGACCAACCCTCAGAATTTATATTGTCTTTGCTATGACTGCGCTACTATTATTTCTGGCATATGAATTCAGGCGTTTATTTAAAGACAAACCATGGTGGAAGTATGTACAATATGCCACTGATTTTGCCATGGTGCTAATCTTTATTCATTCGCTTAAGCTCGGTAGTCAACTACAAACTGGTTGGTTGCGAGTTGTTTGGTACTTTTACGGCGTGACGCTTGCTGCTTCACTGGGCTACATCTATATACAGAAACAGAAGCAGCCTAAGGTTGCAAATAAAACGTAAGCATGTTATAATAACAGATATGCCATCACGCCATTTTACTATCGGTGAACAAAACGCTGCAGCAGAAGCTTTTGCTTCTCAAGCCACAGATATGCAGAGTGCTGAAATAACTCAGGCAGCCCAACTGCACCCGGACGATGGAACATCTCGTGAACGCGAAGGATATAAGTATTACACGCGTGCGCAACGAGATGAGATAACGAAAGGCGCAGCTGCTGCACATGAACTTATTCGACAAACGGCAGCTAGTACCAGTAATAGTGATGGAAGTGTCAACAAAGGGTCTGACGATATTGCAGAAGTAGTAGGAGCTGGGATACAAACAACGTATGAACAAGAGCATATGTCTGCAGAGGAAGCTCTAGCTGGTGCGAGAAAAGCACTTGATGATGCCCAGAAAAGAACTCCTTGGCTAAGAAATAATGGCCGCGGTTGACCTCGAGAGCTTACCAAAGCCATTCTTTGTATTGGCACCGATGGATGATGTGACCGATACGGTCTTTCGCCAAGTCATTGCGTCTACGACCGCACCGGATTTATTTTTCACAGAGTTTGTAAATGTCGATGCCTTGCAAAGCAAAGGTAGGGAAGCCACCCTGCCGCGTTTGCAGTTCACTAGTAGTGAAAAACCATTGATAGCACAGGTGTGGGGCTTAAATCCAGAAAACTTTTATAAATCTGCCAAAGAGATTGCCGGGATGGGTTTTGATGGCATTGATATAAACTTTGGTTGTCCCATCAAGAATGTAGTCCAAAACGGCGCCTGTTCGGCCCTTATATTGCCAGAGAATAGGGGAAGGGCAGTGGAGATTATTTCAGCCGTTAGGGAAGGGGTTCCCCGCCACTTCCCTATTAGCGTGAAAACGCGGCTTGGCTTTAGTGAGATTGATTTAAGTTGGCATGAACTGCTGCTCAAACAGAAACTTAACATGTTAAGTATTCATGGACGAACCAAATCTCAAATGAGCAAAGTCCCAGCTGACTGGGAAACCATCGGCAAAATCAGGGAACTGCGTGACCAAGTCTTCCCTACCGAACCTCGGTTATCTCATGTTGATGGAGTTCAAGGAACCAACGAGCAGCAAGCGAGTCGTACAAATGGTACGGTGAGCGAGCCGCACAGGCAGCTGACGCAGCAATCCGCAACAAGCACTGGCAGAGTTTTCAGCACTGCTGGAAAGCAGGACAGTGCGGGGCGTACGCCGAGGACTCTAATTGTTGGCAATGGTGATGTCATGACTCACGTCCAGGGTATGAAGCTTGCTAAAAAGCACAAGCTGGATGGAATTATGATTGGCCGCGGAGTCCTCCATGATCCATTTGTCTTTGCCGAAAAAACTCCATGGGAAGGATATAGTAAAAAGCAGCGGCTGAGCCTCTATAAGAAACATGTTGAGTTATTTGCTAAGACGTGGAAAGACAACAAACGAAGTACACGTACTTTAAATAAATTCTGCAAAATCTACATCCAAGGTTTTGATGGCGCCAAAGAACTGCGTGAACAGTTAATGCGTGCAAGTTCCATTACAGAGCTTCTTAAAATTATCAATCAGTATGCATAAAACTTATGTTTTGCTATACTTCAATTAGTTAAAGCAATAGAACATAAAATTATCTAAATGGATCCCGCGCAGCAACCACCTAACTCTTTACCGCAAGAACCTGCACATCCGTCTAATAACGGTCCCAACTTTGGCCAACCGCCGCCTCAGCCTGCGTCGGTAAATCAAACACCTTATGCGCCTCAGCCAGCTTACTCATCTCAACCAACAACGCCGCCACCGCAGCCCGGTGTAGTTCATCCTTCGCCAGGGAATATTATTCTACAGTGGCTTACCTACGCCTTTTGGGGGTGGACAGTGTTTGCTATGTCTTTACTAACAGGAAGCGTGCTGGCTAATTTTATAGCTGACGCACATACCGGAGGCTTTACACCCTATGCAGTCGCATCAGTGCTTGTACTCCTACCAATTTCTATTGTTTGCGATCTGTTTTATTCCAAACAAGAACCACTTAAAAAAACTGGCGCCGCTACCATAGTGCTGGTTATCCATGCCGTCCTATTTGCCTTATTTGGCATAGGTGCAGTTATTGCTATAGTTATTTCACTGGTGACACTGTTCACTAGTAACAGCGACACAAGTGGTTCACAGGTTGCTTTATTCACCGCAATAATTGTGGCCATTCTTTATGCTGCCGTTCTACTGCGTACAGTAAATCCGCCTAGGTTTCCATGGATAAGAAGGTATTTCATAATTTTTATGACAATTGTGGTTGGTATTGTCTCGGTTCTTGGTATTGTCGGGCCTGTCGCTCATGAGAGAAGTACACGAAACGACCGGTTGATAGAAGATAACCTGACCTACGTTGAGAGCGGTATCAATAACTTTGCTACCAAAAATAAACAGTTGCCAAGTAATCTAAGCGACATCACACTGAACGGCGATGCCCTGAACGGCGATGCCAAAAAACTCGTTTCACTTAATCTTGTAAAGTACACTCCAAACACAAAAACCGATGCTACGGCTCTACCAAATATTCAAAACTTGCAAACTAGCAAAACGAATACGCTAATTGCTACGCCTCAATCGAAGAATCTGTATTATCAACTATGTGCGACATATGTTAAAGCAACAAAGAATCCTAATGCGCCGGCAAACGACTATCTTGACGATAGTGATGGCTATACAAGCTACCTCAGCGCCTATGAACACCCAGCTGGACAGGTGTGTTACAAACTAAAAACGGTTGTTTATAATAGTTTAAATCCGGTGCAATAAAAGTTAAGCCTAATCGGCTACCAGCCGCCACCGCCACCGCCTCCACCACCGCCACCAGCGCCACCGCCTCCACCAGCCCCAGCAAAGCTGGATGAGACAGCAGAATTAAATGAGCTACTAACACTAGAGCCAATATCGTTAGCTGAGAAATTAGTACCGATAGGCCCAACGTACCAGGCACCCACAGCTTTACTGACATCAATTCCTTCAAATTGCTTGGCCCACTGCTTTTCAACCTTTAAGGCGATAGCATATGGCAAGAAATTACTAAATAATTCGGGCGTTAATTTAGGCGGCAGGTTTTTGGGATCATTAAAGTACTTGAGACGATCCTTCTCCGTCACTGTGAGGAAAAGTTTAAACCCTTCAACTTCGGCCCATTCACTGGTACCCGTCTTAGTTAGTCCAGTCCTAAGGTAGGCAAAGACTACACTAGCTATCGCGGCCGCAAGAGCGCCAATACTAACCAATGGCATACGCGGGTCATTTAACAACGAAATGCCAATAAGTATTAATCCGCTTAACCAGGCAATAACTAACAGCGTTGGCCTAACGCCATTAGGCTTGGTATACAAGTAGCCCTTTGTTTTTAAAGACTTCCCGATCTCTGAGTTAAAGCTCTGAACTGCCGTGGACATTTCAACATTATTTTTTAGATCTGATATTTTAACCGTATCCAAAGTCTTGGCCGGCTCTTTACTAAAAATATTAAGAACGTTAGTCTTGCCGGCTAAAAACATCTGGCTAATCAGTTTTTGTTCAAATATTGTTAGATCGTCAAAATCCTTAAGCCGCGTCAGCTGATAATCGGCCTGATGCCAAAAACTTTTCTGCCGGATGAGCTCAATCTTAATATATTGCCGTGCCGCTAAATCAATCACGGTGGCGGTTATATTTTCCAGCTGAGTGTGCCGCTTATTCAGCAAACCCATTTCAGCCGGTTTTAAACCATCTGGTGGTTTATACTGGGCAATCACGGTTTGGTTTTTGCGCGCCCGCCAGCTAGAAAACTGTTGAAACAATTCAATCAATAGTGCAACAACTAGGAGCAAACCAGCTAATGCACAGACGGCTAGGCTAATTTTATCGTTTGTTGTGAGGGGTAGGTGAACATTTGGCTGTAAATAAGTGCTTACTGAATTAGCTGGCATGTTAATATCAACCGTTAAGCCTTGGTCTGAAAGCAATGGATGAGACAAGTTGGCCGTGACGATATTATCGTTGGTTGTGACCACGCAGCTACTGGCAGTCGAGCCGGTAAAACCACTGTAGCAGGCAGCCATCGTAGCCGCAGCTGGCAGCCGAAGAGTTGAGCTTACAGCGCGGATACCCATGTCCCATTGTTGCCCGGTGATATTTAATATCAATCGATCATGATCGCCAGCTCTTAATACCAGCGGTTTGATAGAGTATTTTATGACATACGTTTTGGGTGTGCTAAACGTGAAGTTGGCATCGCCAATTTTTAGATACAGTTCTTTAGAATTGTTGTGATGCTCGGCAATTTTGTAGGGTGTTCCGGCATCATCCGTAACTGATTGTAGCAATAAAGCGGTGTAATATTTTTGGCCGGCACTATCGCTGAACTGAGCCGGAACAAATCTATATATACCATGATGCGGCACTTCTTGCGGGTCGTAAGTAATTTTCTCAGTTATATTAACTGAACCATCTTTTGTAACAACGACGTTTGAGTCAAAATTTGTGATAATTTGGGCGAACGCCGTTGAGGAAAAGAGTAGGCTTAATAGACTAGCAGTAAGGATTAGTTTGAAGATGGTGGTTAATTTATTCTTCATCGCTTTTTTGTGGTGGACTCGAGTGGAGGTTTTTGGAACCAAGTCTACGAACTTCTTAGGGGTTGGCACAGGGAACTATCAGAACTCAACGGGGCAGCATTCTTAGCAGGCTGTAGATTCCCAGCTTGCTGGTAAGTTGTATTGCTGCACCTCATCTTTGCAGATTCCAAGAGAACCTTGGGAGACAACGGCCCAAGTGGTACCAGTTTTGTGGGCGAGCCATCCGCCTCCGCCATCTTGGCCGGTATAAGTAACTGTCCCGTAGGCATTGGCTCCATCAACAGCAGTGATTGATACCTTGGTAATGGATGCATATTTAACGTTATCTTTGTAGTCTTTGACGGCCTGTGTTATGGCGGGTTTCTCGTCAACTGGTGTGGTTGTCGTTGTTGGGGTCGATGAAGTAACAGGAGCGGTGACTGTCTTGGTGACAGTGACTGTGGCTGGTTTCTGCCGGTTCTTATAGAACAAGTAGCCAGTTGTACCAAGCAGTCCAATAACAACAATAATTAACATTAGTTCAACCGCACTAAAGCCCGATTCGTTATTCTTGAGTTTTTTCATATTAGTCTAAGCATAAACTCAGACCCGATTTTTGGCAACAAAAAAGCACTTCTCTCAAAGTGCTTGTACTTGGTGGGGCGGGCAGGATTTGAACCTGCGACCAATCGGTTATGAGCCGACTGCTCTAACCACTGAGCTACCGCCCCGCACACGGCCAATAGTTAACAGATGTGAGTATAGCATTTTATTGTGATAATTTGCTGGCTAAGAAAAATTATATGACGAGCCCAAGATGAGCAAATCTTTGATGAAACATAGCTCACCATGGCGCAAAGCTATATAATATGATGAAATGCTCCAAAAAATAAAAAGCAGTAAATATTACTTCTACGCCCTCCAACTAAAAGACGTTCGGGTGCTCGGCTTAGCCGCCTTTGTAATATTAATATTGCTTGTCAGCTGGAGCGGTGTACAGGTTATTCAGACGAATTATGATTTACAGAAACAAATATCCAAACTGCAACAACAAGGAACGGTGGCACAATTAGAGAATACTAATCTAAAACTAAGGAATGAATATTACAATACGAATCAATATCTGGAATTGACTGCTCGGAAACAATTCAGTAAAGCGGCGCCAGGCGAAAAAGTGCTTTTGGTACCAAAAAGTGTGGCTCTGGCGCATACTATAGAACTGCCAAAGGAGGCGCAGCAAGCCAAGACCTCGCCGGCAGCCCACAAGCCAACCTATCAGCGTAACTTTGAATCTTGGATTGGTTTTTTACTTCATCGTGAACACACCGAATCGTAGAAGACAAGTATAAGGAGGATAAAATATGAAAGCAGCCCAAATAACAGCCTATGGAGATGCTTCGGTCGTACAGGTTGTTGAAACAGCCAAGCCGGTTGCCGGTAAAGAGCAAGTATTAGTTGAGGTTCATGCTGCGAGTCTTAATCCTTTTGATTCGTCTGTACGGCAAGGGCTGCTAAAAGACACCATACAATTACCTATTACGCTTGGTGGCGACATTGCCGGTGTCATCGTGGAGTTGGGTGAAAATGTTGAGGGCTTTCAGAAAGGCGATAAAGTATATGGCCAAGCTAATGTTGTTGCCGGTAACAGTGGAGCGCTGGCCGAATATGCGGCTACGGCTGCAGGGCAAGTCGCTAAAGCACCGTCAAATTTGGGATTTAACGAAGCTGGCTCATTGCCGTTGGTCGGAGTTAGCGCGCTGCAAGTCATAACTGAGCATATAGGACTTAAGCCAGGCCAGAAGATTTTTATCCATGGCGGCGCCGGCGGCATTGGCAGTGTAGCCATTCAAATTGCTAAACACATTGGTGCATATGTGGCGACCACGGCGACAGGCCAAGCTATTAGTGCCGTAAAGGCTTTGGGAGCTGATGAGACAATAGACTACAAGAAGCAGAACTTTGCTGAAATGTTAAAAGACTTTGACGCAGTATTCGATACCGTCGGCAATGACGATTTTATAAAAGCACTCAGCATATTGAAACGCGGCGGTATAGCCGTGTCCATGAAGAAGCAAGATGCTGAAGCCAAAGCTCGTGCGCTTGGCGTTACAGTGATATCGCAGAGCACCAAAGTAACTACCAAAGCTTTGGATGCATTATGCATTCTGATTGAAGCTGGTGTAGTTAAGCCGCAAATTGGCAAAGTATTTTCATTACAAGACATTCAGGCAGCTTTTAAGGCACGTGAGTCTGGTCAAGTAAGCGGAAAAGTGGTTATCGAGATTTCAAGCCAGGGGGCGTGACTTAGGACTTCTTTTTAAAGTGTTAAAACTGACTATAATTAAATAAATGCCTAAAGATAAATACACAAAAGCTAGAGCCTCAAAGTCACTCCATCAAATTGGCAGGTGGGCTACCCTGTGGTGGGGGCTGACTTGTTTTTATATATTTTTGTTAGTGTGGCAAGCCGAAGATTATTTTGTAAGCAATCCATCAAATTTTAGCGTGATAAAGAACTCAGCTAACTCCATTAGTAGTGCCTTTCAATCGTCTGTTTTCTTGCAGATTCTATTGGTGGTTATTATCATCGGCTGGATTATTGGCGGGGCACTTTGGCTTAAAGCTTTAAAAAAGCAAAAAATTAGCTACAGAGTTGCCATAACAGATCTATTCTTTACAATCAGAAAATAATCTTAGAGGAGTTATGGCGATGATAAGCAGCACTGCATACCTTGACAAAACGGTTAAAAGATGCTAGTCTCGAACTATGCCACTACTTTCACCATGGGAACGAGAAAAACTAGACGGCACTATTCCTATAGACCAACGTGCTCACGATGCTGCAGGAAAGATATTAGAAACCCAGCGCGATAGTGAAGACCCAGCTGTTTCAGCAGCTGGCGAAACGGCTTCTTCTAACCCGCAAGCCGAGCGTCCACCAGAACCGATTCAGCCCGCTGATCAACCTAGTGATTTATAAAATCTGAGAAACGCGAAACTAATTAAATATGAGCGTCCAATGAAAAGGCGCTCGTTTGATGATTCAGTGTTTTAATGATTTAGAGTGGGCAAGAATAAAAAAATAAAACTACAACAACAAGTATGCTAAGCGCTACTTTGTTCCCGCAGCAATTTTATAAATTAGCCTAAGGGGTCGTGGATTTAACTGATCCCTATAGACCGTGGCCGGGCTGAGTCATAATCCCTCCTTTTATTAATTACAATACTTACTATATCGCTATACTGTCGGTATGACTAATGCACCTGTGCATAAACGGTTGATAAGTAGGCGGCTTCTTCCCCTATATATAGCCACCTTTTTTCAGAGCTTCGTTTTGTGGTACAGCATTGAGAAGCTTTTCATGCGTAGTATAGGCTTTAACAACGTGACAATTGGCTTTATGGTTGCTATTTACTCAGCAGTCATGCTGATGGTTGACACTCCTTCTGGTATTTTGGCTGATAGATGGAGCCGCAAAGGCGTGCTTATACTAGCCAGTATCTGTTTGGCATTGAGTGCTTTGGCTGGGGGGTTAAGTCATGGCATTGGTTTATATCTGGTATGTACAGTACTTTGGGGTATATTCTTTGCTTGCTACTCAGGCATGTACGACTCAATAATTTACGATGTACTTGAGGAGGAAACTGGGGGGAGGTTTTATGACCACTTTTTGGGAAGAGTACAGTTACTAGACAGCATCGGATTGGTTATAAGTAGTCTGGCAGGTGCTTTAATTGCCGCCCATACCAGCCTAAGATTTGTTTATTTTTTGACCATCCCATTTGTGCTCGTTTCTATTGTCACCTTGGCAAAGTTTAAGGAGCCGATGCTACATAGACAACATGCCGTAGTTCCCTTGCCTAAACAGTTAAAAGCTACTCTCGGCGCTATTACCAGTTCACGTTCCGTCCTAGCAATAGTGATGGTTTTGGTACTCCGCTATACAATAGTATTCTGCATCTACGAATTTTCGCAATTGTGGCTTATAGCATTAGGCCTACCAACGGCCTATTTCGGAATTGCTAATGCAGCACTACTCTCGTCTATTGGTGTTGGGGGTGTATTAGTAAGCCGTCTTAAATTGAGTCGGCATATACGTATACTGCCCCTATTAGGCCTGATGCTATTGAGTAGTTCAGGGCTTATATTCTTAAGAAGTACCGTTGGAATTGTTATTTCACAATTCCTTTTTGCTGCGTCTCTAGTTAGCATTTACATAATCTTCAGCAGGCTGCTGCATGATAATTTACCTTCGCAGATACGTGCCGGAGCATCCTCGGCAACCAGTACTTTAGGCCGTTTCACTGTTATTCCAATGGCTTTACTTATAGGTTTTATAAGTCAAAAATATAGCATTTATGCAGCCGGGTTCGTTCTTTTGGTTCTGGCCATACTAATGACAGTATTAATTCTTTTGGTATCTAGGCGTAATAACTATTCTGGCCTAGAGCCAGCCGAGGTTTAGGAATATACTCAAACCTTGCTAAACCAACTAATTTCTGGGATAATTTACTGTAGTAATGGCGTGATGGCTAAGGGGTAAGAGCAATGGCAGAAGTAATGGAAGCAACTGAATTAAATCCTATCGCACACGGTTACATAGGTGGTATTAGGGCGTTGCAGATATTAGAGCCTGACTTAGCTATCACAGATATCGACAGCGCACCACCATTTGAACCAGAACCATTTACGGATCACGATCATGCTATTGATGTATTTGAAGGCTTAAAGGATCGGGCGCCAAATGAATTGCCCGAAAATGAGCTACCTATTGCACTAGGTAAATTGGTAGCTACAATAACGCTTTTAAAATCTCTGAGAGGCGATCACTTTGAGTTTGATGATCTATTAAGGAATACCATCGGCCATAGTGCAGAGGAAGTGACTGAAGAAGAGCTGGCTAGAGACGCCGGCGAGATTGACGATAAGCTGAGTGAAGTCTGGGATTTGGGCTTCGATGCCAAGCATCGTAAGGCATATTACGAAAGGTTCGGCGTAGCTACTGAGGCCGACCTAAAAGCTTTGGCCGAGGCAACGGCTCCATGGGCCAGTGAAGCAATGGCAGAATATGGCATAACCCCGCCTGGTGTTCCAGTAGAGTTGAAAATGGAGAGCAAAAACACTCCCATACTTGGTTGGTTTGGAATTGAGGACGGCAATGCTTATCAACTTTACAATACCAACCCAGCATACGAGCCCACAGCTGGCCTTTTTCGTTATACAGGAGTGCACGAAGAAGGGCATGGACCTCATTATCTAAGTACCATCATACCTGGTATACGGAATGGTCGAGTCAGTCAACTATTGGCTATCAGCACCCTTTATTCGCCCGAAGCTATATGGGAAGAAGGCCTGGCTGACATGATGGCTCAGATTATAATGCGGGAAAAAGGTTCGCCAGAGGACGTACTGGCAGCCATGATGATAGTGCATAGGTACAAGGTTCAGAACAATGTCTCTAGGATGGTTAACGGGGCAGATGGCAGAGAATATTCAGAGGCCGAAGCCCTGGAATTCGCTATGGATCATTTGCGCTTCCAGTCAAGAGTGAGTTTAGAGAACTCCACTGCGAGTCGTAAGAATGACCCAATATATCAAATATACCTGGCGAGTTATTTGCCTGGCCTCAATATATTGGGAGATGTCTGGGGATTACCTATGCGAGCTAAGATACCTGCCATACAAGAGCTAACTAGCAAGGTATGGATGCCTGACCAAATGCGAGAGATAGTTGCACGCCACATGGCTGAAGCAGCCTAAGCGCATTGTCAATAACGTACCCGAGAAAAGCACTTAATCCATAAGAATTTAGTTATTTATGTTTTTAATACCCAGTTCGGGTATAACAGTATGTGTATCACGGCTCAAGATAAACTCTACTGCCTCGATCATTTCTCTATAGGCAATACTGTTAGCTTGGGGTTCTCTCTTGCCATCAACGGCCATTTTACGCTCCATAGCACCGGGATAAAGACCAGTAACTTTGATGTTGCTTGGAGCAAGCTCGGCTTGGAGTACTTTTGTAATGCCAGTTAGTGCCCACTTGCTGCCCGCATATAAAGCTCGTTCCGGCTTAGTATAAAAGCCGCCCTGCGAGTTTATATTGATGATGTAGCCATCACCTTTTTGCTTCATAGCCGGGACTAAGGCCTTAGTAAGAAATAGAGCGCCAACTACATTAACGTCAAAGGTGGCCTGTATTTTATCTGGATCAGCGTCTTCTATCTTGCCGCCGGAAGCCACACCGGCATTGTTTATTAGTACATCAATATTTCCAAACTCACTCAGTACTTCTTTTGTGGCTGTGCTTACTTGCTTCCAATCTGATACATCACAAACTTTATAGGCGCAGTTTATTTCTTGTGCTACTGACTTTAATTTTTCTTCGTTTGGCGCCAGAATAACAACTCTATGCCCCTTAGAAGAAAGCGCCTTGGCTAGTGCCTTGCCAAGACCGTCGCTCCCACCAGATATTAATATGTTCTTCATAACTACATCATAGCAAAAGCGGGTATTCTGTCAGATTAAGCCTGTTAAACTATTTCTTTTGTTTTAATGGCGTCGTTGATGCCGCGATGCCAATTGCCACTGCTATAACCACAGCATTTTTAATTATATATTGCCCTTCAAGGGTAGGCACTAATGCCGATTGCCAGGTAAGCCGAGGAACTAAGATGAGCGGTGAACAGACAACGGTCATATGAAATATTAGCAGAGGAATAACTACTCGGGTCGCTTTAGGAAATAAAAATAGTATGCCTATCACACACTCAACGATGGCTAGAATTATAAAAAGAACATGAAAGTACTGCAGGCCAATAGTTTTGGACGATAGAGCTTGCGCCAAAGGACTAGCCGGACTGGCACCTATTAATTTGATAAAACCGAACCAGAAGAATACTAAAAATATAGAAAAACGGGCAAACGGCACATATATTCGTCTAAAAAAGTTAATTAATTTGAGGTCTATTTTAGACAGCGGCGTTTTTGTTTTTCTCATTAACTAAGCATAAACAAAAAAACACTTCTCTCAAAATGCTTGAGGTAGCCGTTGTTTTTGCTGTCTGCTGGACAGCAGAAGCTAATCGGATTGGAACCTTCTCCTTGAGGAGTTGAGTCGGTGAAACTACTTAGTGGAAAAAGTACACAGCTATACTAGGCTGAACACGGTACTTACTAAGCCAACAGTTATTGAAACTAAAATTAACAAACTAAAAGACAATCTTTCTATCTTAAATTTTGGCGGCGAAGTGAAAGGTATCGTGAGCATGAGGGGTAACAATGGTAAAAAGTACCGGCCACTTACTCCAGAAACTTCGGGACTACCAACTTCTGTAAATGCAAGGTAAAGTGCCAGGCTAACAAAAAGGTACGTACCAATAATCACCAGACATGAGGATACAATTAGTCTTGCGTTTTGTGGTAAAAGTTCGGGAATTTTTTTGGTCTGGCTAAAGGCCAGAAATAACCCAAGGTATAGCAGCCCGATAACTAAGACCGAAAGGTAGACCAATCTATTCGTTATTATTCCAACCAGCCCAAGAAATACAGTATCAAAGCTTTTTGTAAACGGCTGCAGCAAGGAACGCAATACGAAAGACATAGGATGGTGCAAGACGTATGTTAGTTGAAGTTGACTGTTAATAAACACCCCTAAGCGTGGTGTAAGGACAATGTCACTTGTTATATGCCTAGTAAATGATCCAAACAGTAGACTCAAACAAGCAACAGATACTAAAATTAGTGCTTTCCATATCCTAGACATTCGACTGCTCGAGAAATACTTTTTTGGTATAACGAGTGGCCACAAAGCGATTAGCCAATAACCCTGTTTCACAATACACAGAGCTAATGATGCCGATAAAATCAATAAAAGATTTTTGCTTTTTAGAGCAATCCTTTTTGCAAGTACAGCAAAGACACTAGCAATAATTAACCAGCTAATTCCACACACCAAGCCATCCAGGCCAATGGTTGCTGCCTGTGTAATTGATGTAGGCAGCAGAGCAACTACAACTAAAAACCATTTGCCCTCTGGCAACAACCTAATCGCAAACCATACTAACAAAATCCAGACAAATAGAGTAAACAAGCGAGCGATATATACATACCATAGTAAGGGAAGCCCGAACGCTCTTGCTAGTCTAATGCCAATGATGCTAGGAAAATATGACCAAGGTGGGTAAACTGCGTCTGAACCAAAAACTGCTGGAACATGCTCAACTCCAGCATCTTTGCGCAAAGCATATTCAGAATTGAGCATACGAGCCGTGGTCTTAAACTCCTCACCAGTACTTTTACGAGACAAGTCACGATAATCGCTTACCATCCTGTCTATATTAACGGGGATATACCCACCAAACTGACCATCGGGAAGTTTTTGTTCTGTTAGTTTACCATCTTGAATTTGGTAAGCCCTTGGAAAATGTGTGAATTCGTCAGTGCCGGATAGCGGAACCAATCGAAAACAGAAGACAACACCAAAAACTACTGCCAGTACTAAGAACACCTCGGAAGGATGAGCCAAAATCCGGGCTACTGCCGCTTTAACCCTTTCAGTAATTGCGGCATTCATCAGGTACGATTAGTCTCTGTTTAAGGTAACTAGTTTGGCAACACCCCATGCTATAACTAAATAAACTAGCATTGCTATTAAAGTATAAAGCTCAAATCGAGACACACCGTAAGTAAGATTCTTATAGCTAAATAGACTGAAGAATGGGGAAACGAAGGGATGGGACACACTGTATATAAAATTGGCAAATCCGTTAGTTGTATTGGCACCTAAAAGTGCAAGCATGAATCTAAATCCGAGTAAAACCAACAGAATACCTGCAATGTACCAAACAATCCTTTCAGCGACATTACGATCATGCGCAGTTTTAGTTTGAGAGTTACTTACTTCAGTTCTCTTTTGTACAGTACCACCAGCTTGTGTCGTGGTTTCGTTGACTTGTTGAACCTCGTCAGCCATTTTAGACCTCCTCTTAGATTAGATTAATTTGCAGAGTTTTATACACTCCGTCGACCAGATACTAGGTGATATACGAAAAGGACTAGAGCGATTAGTAGAATTAAATGTAGAAGGGGAGTTGTTATATGAATAGCTACTAGACCCAAAACCCATAAAACTGCCAAAACGATAGCGATTGTTAAAAGCATAGACCTATTCCTTACTTATGTTAATAAATAATTAGCATAGATAAGTTTTGAACCGTACGATATGAGAAATATCGCTCTAAATTCTATCTAGCTTAAAAAATGACCGCATATTACAGAGACCATAATGCTTATGTTTGGTAGCCCAAGTGAAGTCGAATTGGAACCTTATTCTTGAGTAAATAGCTGGATGGAGTATGGAATTTGAATCAAATATTAATTTATTTGATAAAGCTAATGTTATATTAGTATTGAAACTATCGGCTTAAATA
>CAYVSP010000011.1:3970-26603 GCA_964453655.1 uncultured Candidatus Saccharibacteria bacterium | reverse complement strand
TGTAGGGTATCGAGCCCTACCCTAAGCAGACCCATGGCGGTTATGAATGTATGATCGGTTACTGAGCCAGTTTTGTCCAGGATACCCATGACTTGTTCGGGCTGAATATGTTGTACGGTCGGTTTGCGCGTAAACGGTAGATCTCTATACCAATTGCTTTCCTCTAATTTTTCCATAAGTATGTCCAAGCTAGAACCACCACCGCAGAGTAGCAGGCGGTGCGGTAGATGATCTAGTTTATCAAATTCTCCTAGGGCCAGGTCGACTCCACTTAGCCAGACATCAAGTGTTTTATTCAGCGCGGCTTTTACCGCGGTAGATTGAGATGATGTTAACTTATTATTGCCCAGTGCCAGTTTTGTCTTTTCTGCTTCTTCAAATTCAATTCCTAAATCTTTTTCGATTGAACGAGTGTAGGCCCGGCCACCAATACCAAACATTTTGGTACCTTGTACACCGCCATCATTTATAACAGCAATGTCCGTCGTACCGCCGCCGACATCCATCAGAATTGCGCTCATAGTAGCATTCGGGTTATCGCCTATTACTGAGCGAGCAACTGCAAATGGTTCAGCCGCCACCGCTAACAGATCCAGATCTAGCTCATGTGCGGTTCGTTCCAGTGCACCGATATGAATCATTGGCGCAAAAGCTGTATAAAGCTGTACGATTACTTCTTTTCCCTGAAAACCTATCGGGTTAGTTACTTTGTAGCCATCTATCTCCATGTTCACCAGCGCACTATTGACCATGCGTATTTCCACCGTTTTACCGCCTAATTCCCACGCCAGCTGCTGCTTTGCTTTAGCCGAGGCTTTTTCTTGCACAAGACCAATGATGCGCTCTACTTCAGCAATGTCCAGTGGCTTTTTCGCGTCTTTGCGCAACGCTCGTACGGTTGTAGTAGTGCCCTTAACTAGTTCGCCGGCAATACCAATAATGGCGGTACGGACACTTATGCCGGCCTGTTGCTCGGCCTCATTTAGGGCCTTGTCACAATTGGCCACCACCGATCCAATGTCTGAAATAGCTCCAGCTTGCATGTCGGTAAGTGACTGATGAGCTCGGCCAACACCTAGTATTTCAACTTTGTCATTTACGACGCGGCCAATCAGAGCTTTTACAAACTCAGTACCAATATCTAAAGCGACAACGTGTTGCGAGTCTTCTTTGGTTTTTGTTTTACTTCGGCTCAATGCATGCTTGCCGAGTGACTTTACCTTATCAAGCATAATCAGTAAGATTATACACTATTATCTGTTAACTTTACGATTCAAGGCTGTGTTTCAGTGCGATGGATGAGAAAGTTTTTTGGAAAAATATCTCTGAAGCAAATACACTGCCGCACCGGTACCAGCCCCAACAAGCATACTCAATGGAACTGCTACATATTCAATTAGGCAAGCATACTGACTAGCAGTGCTACAGTAGGTTACTGGTGGCTGAAAATAAAAGTTTGCAAAAGGTCTAAGTCCAAAATCGGAATATGATTTGGGATGAGCAATCACATAATAGATGCGTGGAACTATGGTTAGTCCACAGTTTCTAAAGCCTTTACAGGAAAACCCTCCCTTACCTAAATCCGCCGGATAAACCACTGGCCAAAACAAAAGACCAACAACTGCACCGGTTATACAAGCCCTGGTCACACCCTTTCTCAACAGGTATCGAAGCTTCATTGCAATACTGCTTTGATGCGACGTATGCCTGCAGCCGAAGATTCCTCTTTAATGATTTTGAACTTCTTACCCCCTTCACCTAATTGAGCGGTATGTTCCACATGGGGACCACCGCAGATTTCAAAACTGAAAGGTTTATCCTCACCATCAGCAATCATTTCGTAGACTTTTACTGTGTCGCCATAACGATCGCCAAATTGACCTAACGCACCCTTTTCTTCCCGTGCGACCTTAGTTGGATACTCTTTAAAGCTGACTTTGAGGTCTTTACTAATTTGCTTGTTCACAATATTTTCGACTTGCTTGATTTGCTCTGGCGTAACTTTTTTCGGATGACTAAAGTCGAAGCGTAGTCGTTCCTCGGTAATATTACTGCCATTTTGTATAACATGATCGCCTAATACATCTCGAAGTGCCTGATACATGAGATGTGTAGCTGTGTGATATTTCTTGTGCTGCAGTGTTTGCCCGCCAAGACCCCCTTTAAACGTACCCCTAGAAGCAGTCTGGCTACGTTGTCTTTGTTCAGCCATCTTGGCATCAAATTGTCTTTGCCAGTTGTTATCTACGGTCCAACCTTGTTTGAAAGCTTCTTCGAGAGTTAGTTCAGTTGGGAAACCGTACGTATCATACATAGGAAATATGACAGTATCGCCTTTAACAACTATCTCTCCTTTGTCGTTTTTGTTGGATTCTGCAATTTTTGAAAGTACTTGTAAACCTTTACGGAGGGTCTGGCGGAAGATTTTTTCTTCTTTGATCAGTACCTCAATAACTCTGTTGCGATTTTTGGCTACGTCCGGATAATCTTCATGGTATAAATCGGCAACCACTGGCACGACATGCTCTAAAAAGTTTTGCTCAATGCCCAGATCAAAAGCAAATCGAATAGCTCGGCGCACCAGGCGGCGCAAGACATAGCCTTGCTCCTTATTACTGGGCGTTACACCGTCAACCGCCAAAAAAGTAGCTGCCCGTAGATGATCGGCAATGACGCGCATTGCGTTAGTATTATCATCGTAATCTCTGCCGGAGAGTCTCTCAAGTTCCTCGACAATCGGCCATAAGAGACTAATTTTAAATACGTCAGGGCTGTTGATTGCGGCCATGGCTGTACGTTCTAATCCGCAACCACAATCAACATTTTGCTTTGGTAGTTTTTCGAATCCTTTTTCAGTTCTGACATATTCCATAAACACGCTATTGCCAATTTCGATGAACCTTCCGCAATCACAGTTTGGGTGACAATATTCGCCATAGTCAGGATTGTGCTCAACAAAATCAAATTCATAGAAAACTTCGCTTGTGGTACCACCTGGTTCACCAACCGGCATTTCTTCAGGTTTGCCAGCACGCGACCACCAGTTTTTGCTAGTATCGTAGTAAAATATCCGCTCGCCAGATTTCATCCCTTTTTCAGCAGCTGTTTTTTCACTACCCAAGTCAGCTTCTTTAGCTTCAATACCCTTTTTGCTAAATAACTGCTTCCATATAGTGGAGCTCTCGTTGTCTTTAGGTATGTTATTGGCTTCGTCACCAATAAAACATGTCACATACAATTTATTCGGATCAAGTCTCACCTCTTCAGTAAAAAACTCCCACTTCCAGGGTAGCTGTTCGGCTTTAAAATAATCACCCAGCGACCAGTTACCAAGCATTTCAAATAAAGTATCGTGACGATTGTCGCCAACCTCTTCAATGTCCTGTGCTCGAAATACTGGCTGTGAGTCTACAAGCCGCGTACCCTCAGGATGTGTCTCGCCCAGCAAGTATGGTACAAGCGGCTGCATGCCGCTGCCGGTAAAGAGAGTTGTAGGATCATTATCAGGCACAATCCGAGCTCGCGGAATAATCTTGTGGCCTTTTTTTACAAAAAAATCTAAGTACGCCTGGCGTATCTCTTGTGCTGTCATCTGGCATATTGTATCACTGCAATAAAAACCATACACTAGTAACAATCCATGAAATCAAAACAAAGATTGCGATACATAGGGCTACTACTTCAGCCTTCCACTCTGAGTCTGACGATTACCCTTATTATCACAGAAGCCTTTGTTGGCCTGACCTTCTGGGCAAATGGTCTGCGCAACGGCGCGTGGTACAACTATTGGTTCGGCTCCAGCAGTGCCCTGACTGCAATCCAGGAGCAGCGCAACTTTATCGACACGTTACGTCACACCGTCTTTAGCAACCCCACTTTTAATAAAATTTTGTACTACTCTATGTGGCTGATTTTAGGACTCTTGGTATATGAAGTTGTGATGGCACTGCGCTTTATGATTAGCGGCACTATTAACACCGTCGAAGAAGAACACTATATCCATAACAATCCACGCAATGCTTTGCGTAAAGCCGGTTCTAAACTGGTTATACGTCTAATCGTGTTGGGGTGTTGGTTACTCTACACTGTCCTGTTTTTTAAGTTGCTACTGCCTTTTTCGCTGCTTTGTATCAAGATATGGATAGGCCAACTCGGTATGTGGACGGCTTGGTTATATGCGTTGATTGGGACGCTGGTGCTACTTCTGAGCTTGCATTTACATACCATCTTTATTCGTCTTTTCGCCTTACGCGTACGCTTGGGTAATGTCGCCAACGAAGTACTCCTAGACGAGTGAGATAATACCGCCGCCTAAGCACCGTTCTCCGTCGTAAAGCACCGCAGACTGGCCAGGCGTCGCTGCCCGCACCGATTCTTCCAGTTTTAACTGAATCCTATTGTGAGAAGACAGACCTTTCACATGTAGTGTTGCTTTGATAGGTGGGGCCCGGTATCGAGTGCGTACTTGGTAAGTTTTATTGAAATTCGGTAAACCGTTTATCCAGTGAACGTCGCTGAGCAACAGTTTATCGTGCCACAATTTTTTATCATCAAGGTTAGTTGTCACATACACAATGTTTTTCTTCATGTCCTTGTCGGTCACGTAATAAGGTAACCCGCCGCCGACATCCAGACCATGGCGCTGGCCAATGGTATAAAAAATTGCTCCGTCATGTTCACCGATTATATTGCCGCCCTGATCAATAATATGTCCTGGCTTGGTTTTTATATAATTGGCCAGAAAATCGCGAATACCGACGCTGCCTACAAAACATATACCCTGGCTATCTTTTTTATCGGCTGTAGCTAGCTCAAACTTTTTGGCAAGAGCCCGCACTTCTGCTTTGGTCTTAAACTCACCAATTGGCATCAAACTTTTTTGAAGAGCCTGCTCGCTTACCCGGTATAAAAAGTATGTCTGGTCTTTTTCGTGGTTCTTGGCGTTCAGCAATTGTCCATTTTTGACTCTCGCGTAATGGCCGGTCGCTATGTAATCAGCACCATCTTTCAGGGCAGCATTTAGAAACAGCTTGAATTTGACCTCTTGGTTGCACATAACATCCGGGTTAGGAGTGCGTCCTGCTTTGTATTCATCAAGCATGTAATCGACCACCAGGGAACGATACTCCTTTTCAAAATCGTACATTTTAAAGTCAATATCAAGCTGCACTGCCACACGCTTGGCATCTTGGTAGTCTTCTTTCCAGGGACAATGATGGCCGGGCAGGTCTTGGCTCCAATTCTTCATATACACACCAATAACGCGGTAGCCTTGCTCTTTAAGAAGAGCGGCGGTAACAGAAGAGTCGACCCCTCCACTCATACCAACATAGACGCATAAGTCCTGCCGTCTCATAAATTTCATAGTCCATTTATTCTAACAGATGTATAACAGATAAATTAATGTGTTGTCTGATAACTTATAATGAACATAGCGATGAAGAATTTAAAGAATGCTAGGACTGTTGCCCTAGTCGCTGTGTTACTACTGCTGTTGTTTGCCGTTTTAATTGTTGTCTTGGTGGACAATCGGCATGGTTCCAGTTCTGGGACTAACCCCATTACTAATCCACCGGGTAATCCAGCGCATACTCTGCCGGGTAATGGTGATTTATATTACGACCAGAACGGCTGTCTTCAATCACACTCAGGCGCCATACACCCTGAGTATTGCATTTCCAACCCTTAATTGATCTCATAAAGTAAGGTCTACACGTAAGGTTTACACGTCTAGAAAAACAATGACTCTATCTTTTTTAACATGCATAATACCTTGAGAGATACGAATTTTTTTTTCACCGCGCGGGCTACGAATCGTTATATCGCAGGCACCGAGCAAGGTCATGAAGTTATGATGTCTAGGTAGAATATCAAACGGGCCCGTCTTATTCTCGGCCGTTACGCTATATGCATCATCATCAAAATACGTCTTGAAAGGTGAGTACACTTTGGCGTGCATTATGGGTGTTGTCTTAATTGGTACTGGTGCTTTCGCTTCAGCCATAATTAAACAATAATTTCCTCGACCGTTTTAAGCGTTTCCTCACGGGTATAATACTCACCTTTAAGTCCAGTAAATTTCTCCATTACATGTATATTCTGATTGAAATTTTGGATCAATTTTTTTGCTTTGGCGTAATCTGCCCGATCAGCAGCACTCAGTTCATTCTCCCCTATAATAGCAATTATGTTCCTGAGCGATTCATATTTTTGCAACAAAGCCTGGACTTGGACGCTTAGCACATAATGTCTCTCGCCAACAATTTCAGGAGTAAGCAAAGATGAGCTAGTTCGGTTCAAATCTACTGCCGGCCGTATACCTTGCTCAGCAACCGACCTAGAAAGTACAATCACCGAGTCCAACTCGTGCTGAATCATCTGAACGGCTGGGTCGCTCAAATCATCGGCCGGCAAATAAATTGTTTGGACTGATGTAATTGATCCATTCTTATTAGAACTAAGCCGATCTTGCAAGACCTTAATATCAGAGAAAATAGTCGGCTGATAGCCGCCTTCGTTAGGTACACGATCTAATAAGCTAGCCAATTCATTGCGGGCTTGAACATAGCGATACATATTATCTGCAAAGAAAAGGATGTCTTTATGTTGTTCGTCCCGAAAATATTCAGCCAGAGATGTTGCCGAAAGACCGATAAGTGCCCGCTGAACAGGATTCTCGTTCATCTGGCCAAAAAACATCACGGTATTTTTGAGGAGGTCATTTTCCTTAAGGGTTTCATAGAGTTCATGGCCTTCACGAATACGTTCGCCAATACCAGCAAAGAAACCTAAGCCAAGTTTTTTGATAGCAACATTATTAATAAGCTCCATCGTCAACACTGTTTTGCCCACTCCAGCACCGCCAATAATGCCGATTTTGCGTCCTTTCACGAAAGGAGTAAAAAAGTCTATAACCTTTATACCGGTATCTAGTATTTCAGGCTTGCCAATCGCAAAGTTACTATCTCGCGAAGGAACAGATTGGATGCTTTTGTATTTTATGTTATCCCCTTCAAGAAGCGGTTGGTCATCGATTGGTTCACCCAAAGCATTGAAGATACGGCCAATCGTTATATCGCCCGTTGGTACTTCTATCCCCTTACCCGTAGGCTTGACGACCATACCGTGTTGTATGCGTCGGTCAGTCCTAATGTTTAGGCAAACCGCCATACCATTAGGCTCAAGATGTTCAATTAGAAGTTTTGTATCAAAACCATTGTCAATATTTAAGAGTTCGCCGGCCCTCGGCATGTCTTCATCAAACTGCACATAGACTACGAGGTCTTTGATGGCGGTGATGTAGCCCGGCTTCATAATGCTCTAATCCTTCTAAAGCCAGCCGTGATCTCCCTAAGTCGATCATCCTTAACCGCCCGCTTAGCGCGATTAAGCTGGATACCTAGATTGTCAGCTAAGTCCTGCGCATGCTCGTACGCTGCCGACATTGCCCGAAAACGTGAAGCATATTGAGCTAGTTTAGACTCCAAGATAAGCTGGCCGAGTGCTATTTGCATCATGGACCGCTCTAGATGGCTTACTACTGAAAAGGTGCTTGGTTCGAAAATATATGTCTTCTCATTTATAACTTCTTGGCTGCTACCGGCTGTCTCGCCTTGCTGTGCGATAGCCTTGCCTACTTCAATACGCTTGACGTCTTGTACCATGAGCGACACGTACTGTTGGTAGTAGACAGTGGTGCTTTGATAATGTTGGAGTTCCTTGATAAGTGGCGCTACATTGATATCACGGTCTTTGATAGGTAGCTTGAAATACTTTTTAAATGCCACGTTTGCCTGGGCTAACTGCATGGCGCCATGATGACCAATAACGATAATGTCTTGATCATGTTGGTTGTACTGCGTCAGCATCCAATTAACAAGTTTTTGGTCAATGTCACCACTTAAGCCACCTTCGGCCGTCATTAGTATAATAAGTTCTTTCTTTATTATGTTCTCGCCAGTTTGGCTGCGCCCAAAGCCAAACTGAGTACCAACTCTCAGCTGCGAATAGATATGCCAAAGCTCATCAAAGAATTCGGTAGCACTTAGAACTTGGTTTTTTATTTGAGCAATGCGCATGCTAGCCAAACCTTCGAACACTCCCGTCAAATCACTGAGCGTTTTCATGGAGTGTTGTTCACGTTCTATTTCTTTGGGATTCTTCATTTCTTAAGCTCCACTATGCTCTTAGTCCTAAGCATCTCACGCACTTTTTCGTATTCTTCTTCTTTGGTGATTTTACCGGCAAACTCATTGGCTTGCGCTTTGAGCAAACGCAGATCCAATAAGCTAGCATCTTCACTGCTGAGTACAATATCAAGCATCAGTTGCTGAGCAAGTAATGTATAAATATCTTCGGGACTTTGAGTAAGTAGTTCTAGAAGTCGCTTGCCCGTTACTAGAGCTCGCTTTGATTCTGTGGCAAGTTCTGAGCCAAAGTGTGAGAACTCTTCAGCTTGTCGATAATCGGCTAAAACTTTAAGGGTTTGGCTGGCTAGCTGCTTTTGACGTTTGTTATGGCCGATGCTACCCACACGGGTGACACTTTTTCCGATATTAAGCGCCGGCCGTACACCGCTTCGAAATATATCCAGATCAAGAATCCACTGTCCATCGGTTATAGACATAATGTTGGTAGGTAAGTAAGCTGTTATGTCACCGCCCGCTGTCAACACAATAGGTATATTGGTAAGGCTTTTGCCATTCTTTTTCAGTCGGCCAGCCCGCTCTAATAAAGAAGAGTGAGCATAGAACATATCGCCTGGATAGGAATCACGGCCAGGGCTAACACCGGCTAGTAATGACACCTCCCTATACACTTGGGCATGACTCGTCATGTCGTCATAGACAATTATGGTATCTTGATTGGCAACTTGCCAAAGATATTCAGCTATGGCGCAGCCTACGTATGGTGCCAGATAGCTAATTATGAGTGATTCAAACATGGTCGATACAACCACTACAGCCGTTTCCATTGCGCCTGTTGACTGTAGGCGAGTCAGTAGCATATCGACATCGGTGCGTCGTTTAGCAATTAAGACATAGACAACGATTTGATCGGTATTCTTCTGATTTAAGGTAAGTTGCGTCGTTAGTGTAGTCTTCCCAGCCTTGCTATCACCCAAAAGGGCCAGACGCTGACCACGGACAATCGGAAACAATGAATCAATAACAGTGATCCCGCTCTCAACTTGCTTCTCAAGCAGTTGCCGTTCGTACAAAGGCGGCGCCACGTTGAAGACTGGCCATGATGCATCGGCGGCAATCGGACCTTTACCATCAAGTGGTTCGCCTGTCACAGATATCACGCGGCCAACCAGATCTTTCCCAACCTTGCAGACTAATTCCTGATATTGCACCACCACAACCATACCTTCGGCTAGATTGCTCGTCCCCAGATGCAATATCACAACGTAGCTATCATAAATCTGATGGACAAACCCCTTGCTGCCGTCATCAAACATAATAAGAGCGTGTAAACTAACCGGCTGCAGTCCCTTAACTTTTACCATAAAGCGATCAACAGCGATTACTTCACCGACTGGATGGCCAGCCTCGACCAAACGATTAAAATGTTGATTATCGGTGCTCACGTGGCGCCTTCTTTTATTTTTTCAACCAGCAAATTATGCTGATCTATAAAATGATGCCGCAAGCTGAAATCAAAACTGCGGTTGGTGGTGCGCAAAATACAGCCGACGCCAAGCGTCGGCTCTAAACCAATTTGTAGAAGCAAGTTAGGATCTATCTCACGCCTAAGCCATGTAAGCAGGGAAGTAATAAAACGAGGCGAAGGATCAGTACTAAAACTAAAGTGCAGCAGCGGAGCGGCCTTGCGCAATTGCTCTAAAAAGTCTTGCAGGATTTGGCGGTCTTCATCATGCAGTAGATTTAACTTGTTTTCGCTGCTAATTTCATCAAGTAGGCGAGAAGTAGCAAACGGCTTCTCTCCACTGTTGCCGCGCATTTTACCTTGTTTTACTACACCTTCTATGGCCTGTACTTCGCGAATAAGTCTGCCGACATCCGTACGGGTCACAATTGAAGCGGGCAGTTTTACATCATGCACCACGCTTAACGTCCTCTATTATGGCCTGCTTATTTTCCTGAAGTTCGCTTAGGATATAGTCTAACTGGTCGCTCAAATCAATCTGATTCCCTACCGCTGCCAGCACATAATGGTTTACTATTTCAGCCATGTTTTGTTCGAACCGCTCAATCAAGTGAGTTTTTTCTTCGGCAACTTCTTTTTGTAGTTGATCTTGGAGGATTTGACGTTGTTGCTCGATTGCCTTCTGCGTTTTCTCAATTGATTCGACGGCTAATTGCTTGGCGTCAGCGATAGACTTCTCGTACTTGGCAAACTCTTCCTGTAGAGTACGAGTAATTTCAGCCTTCATGTATTCATTTAGTTGTGAAGTCGTTAATCGCAAATCCTGCTGCAAGAACATAGCGTTTTCGCCTATAATTTTTTCAAAGTACAGTCGGCCACGATTTCTAAGCTCTTCTCGAAATTCATCATTAAAGATGTGCTCCACATCGCGAGAGGCAGCGGCGCTATAAGTTTCGTGTTTATCCTTAACCTTACGGATAGGGGTAAGATTCAGAGCAACCCAAATAAAGGCGCTTGTAGCGGCAACTAGCAGTCCTAGTACTGCAAACAGAGTCCATGTGTCCATCGCTAGCCCACCTTTTCGTGCATATGCTTATAACTTCAGTAGTAAATATACCCCAAATAGCCCACCGATGAAAATACCAAAACTGATCAGGGCTACTTTCAATAGTCCGATTAAAATAGAACGTTTTGATAACGGATTCCGTCCAATCGCTGTAATACTACTTTTGGCGCCGCCGTAAAGTAAGCTTCCGCCAATAATGCCGCTGATTAAAAGAAGTGCCATAGCCAAATAAACCCTGGCCGCACTCACCGATTTACCGGCAATGGCCGTACTAGCACTTTGTAAAAATGGCGGCAGATTAGTTTTAGTGATAGCTAACGGGTTTCGAATAATCCCTATGTCGCCCTCAATTCTTCCAATAGAAACAGCTTTGTCGCCCTGTTCAGTGTGCGCTGTGTCAGCGTGCAATACACCGCTTTTACCATCAAAACCACTAACCGCTTTAGCAATTACCAGTGGTTGGGTACGCTGGGCGAGCATACCTACTCCATCCATCGCCGAGATACTAACAAAGTCACCCGCCTTGACTGGACCGTTTTGATTACTCACCAATACGCTAAACCGGCCGGTTGTAGCCACAAAAGTGTTTTGATTTGGCGCCGAAAGCGTAACTGTTGCTTGGCTTGGATTAACCACAACTCCGCGCATTCGATCGACAGTTTTGCTAGTGACTGGCTCAACCTTGCTAGCATCGTTGGCAGAAACAGCCACTATCGTACCTTCGTCTAAGTTACTATCAGCCTTATAGCTACGAACAACTGCTTGGGCTGGCACATGTAGGACAATACTGATAGTTATAAGTAGTCCTAAGGCCAAGATTGCTAAACAGCGACGCCATGATAAATGAAATCTAGTTTTTATGTTAAGCATGATGCTGATTCTAGTATAACCTACCGAGCGGCTCACTCAAGCACTCTAGTGAGAGCTTTGAGAGTACGAATGATGTCACTAACACTCGTGGCCTGTCCCATTGTTAGGCGCAAGCTTGAGCGAATGGTAGCCTCGCTCAGGCCGATAGCGGCCAATACATGCGATGGCTTCTCATTGCTCGCACTGCAAGCTGAACCAGCCGCAGCTAATATTCCTTTCTGCTCGAGCTTTATAAGTAATCGCTCATTGTCTTGTCCGGGCAAAGTAAGGTGAAGGTTATTCGGTAAACGATGTTTCATTGAGCCGTTTACTGACGACGATGGAACATCTTCTTTTAGGCCTTTGAAGAAGGCTGCTTGCAGCTTTTGGAGTCGCCGGGTTTCTTCGTGGCGCTTGGCTTGCACTAATCCTAGAGCAGACGAAAAACCAATAATGCCGGCTATGTTTTCGGTACCGCTTCTTAGCCCGCCTTCTTGCCCCCCGCCGCGTATCAGCGGCTCTATTGCAACACCGGCTCGCACATAGAGCACACCGGATTGTTTGGGGCCATATATTTTGCCCCCGTTAAGTGTCATAAAGTCTACGCCTAGCCGGCTGACATGCAAGTCCAAGTAGTTAGCTGCCTGACAGGCATCAGTATGTAAATATAATGGCAGTTTAGTGCCGTTTTGTTGACGTTTTTTTCGGATTTGTTGCAGCAGCTTGGCGACATCTTTTATGGGCTGAATGGTGCCGATTTCATTATTGGCGTACATAACGCTCACAAGCACTGTCTTGTTAGTTATGCTCTTTTCTAGCTCTTCAAGATTAATCACACCGTCTTTATGGACTGGTGTTATTCGAAAAGGGTACATGGCGGCGGGACGAAGGATCGATTCATGCTCAATACTAGAGCAAACCACTTCCCCATCTGGAAAACGCTGCAATATGCCTGCAATAGCCAAGTTGTTGGCTTCCGTCCCGCCGGCCGTAAAAATTATTTCAGCTGGTTTAGCTCCCAAAATTTGTGCAACAGCTGCTCGCGCCCGATTGATATCTTTGGCAACTGCCTGAGCCGGTAAGTATAAAGCCGAGGGGTTAAAGAACCGCACGCTAAAATACGGCCGCATTGCTGTCCAAACCCTTGAATCAATAGGTGTAGCGGCAGCGTGGTCTAAATAAATCATGTTCACAGCCTATCTATTTAAACAAATTTTTAAGCCAAGGAGCGGCTTTGCCGATTCGACTGTTTAAAAATTTGGGAGGAGAAGCCGATTGAAAAGTGAAGTAAACAATCATTTTGTTTACGAACAAATAAATCGAGCTTCGACGAGGTGTGGCGGCAGCGTGGTCTAAATAAACGATAGCCATGAAGATATATCTTTAGATAAAGCTATAGACTTCGTTTTTGACGCGCTGGCGGTATGATTGAACGGCTTGATAAAACCGATAAGCTTCCTTAGGCTGTACCACCTGGTATGGTTGTCCATCTTGGGCTTTTAAGATAGTGTTGGGCCTAATGTCATAGCGGGTGGTCTTGATTTTGTGGCTACCGCCCTCATCTGTCCACTCCTCATGCCAAATCCAGGTATGCCTGTCTAGGCAAAAGAATTCACGGCGCACTCCTACAGGTATGGTGCCAAACAGCTGGCCGCCAACTTTAGCTTCACGCCTTAGTAAGCTTCTATGCAGCTCTGCCCGACGTTGCTCACGGGCTTTGGCAGTCATATTGTCTAGAATCTTGCGAATCATGCCTTTGCTCCTATATCCGTAATGTCCGGGTTACTAGATAGACTTCGCTTGTTCCATTCTTCCATACTCGTGACATTGTTTGATGTTCCAGGCGAATTGGCTGTTTGATCTCTATGAAGCATGCCAATATAAGCCCGATTGTCTTCGATATTGATAGGAGGTTTTTCAGGTATTTGGTGACTTATTACGGCATCGGCTTCTATATCTGTAACTTCAGCAGCCAGGCTTAGTCTTTGTCCTTCGATAACAAATGGATTTTGAGCTAGAGTTTCTATAGAAGCATCCAATTCGGCTATTCTTCCTACCTCCATACCACGAATAATCTCTGCGGCTGGTCCTTGGTCGTAGTTCGCTTCTGAGTTAAACACTTAAAACTCCTGTATATTAAAGAGTTCTTCGGCGTTTTTGGTAGTGGCTGAAGCCAGTTCCTCCAGGCTTTCACCGCGCAAATCCGCTAAAAACTCCGCCGTCCGCACAATGTGCTTTGGCTCGCAGATTTTACCACGAAATGGAACAGGGGTCAAGAAGGGAGCGTCTGTTTCAAGCAATAGTTTATCAAGCGGTATATGCTTTGCAGCCTCCAGCTGCTTGTTATCTTTGGTAAATGTCATGATGCCGTTAAGGCCAATATAGAGCCCTCTGGATAGTGCTTGTTCTAGCTGTGGTGTGTACGCCGAAAAACTGTGCATTACACCTCTTAAACCCTTGAAACGGTCATACATAGGCCAAAAGTCATCATATGCCTCGCGCACATGTAAAATCAACGGTAAATTATGCTTGGCAGCCAGTTCAAGCTGGAATTCTAAGACACTCAATTGATCCGCTTTGGGCGAATGGGAGTAAAAATAATCTAGACCGCATTCGCCGATTGCAACCACGTTTGGATTCGTCGCTAAAGCGGCAAAAGCGCTCTGCTTAGCTTCAGCCAGATGATTTTTGGCCTCATGTGGATGAATGCCAATACTGGCAGTACAGCTGGCTTCTTTTTGGGCCAGAAGGCAAGCCATCTCGCTATCCTTCAAAGTGCAGCCTACACAGATAAGATGCTTCACGCCAGCTTCTTTGGCTCCAGCAATGAGTACTGCGGGATCAGTGAAGCCCGCCGCTTTCCATTTCTCTTGCATATACTTATCGCCAGCTTTTAAGGCTGCCACCTGTATATGACAATGTGTGTCTACTAGTTGGACCATGGTCTTATTGTACATCGTCCTAGACATAGTCTAAGTGTTAGTGTATTCTCTACGCTATGACTGAACTTTCGGAGTATATCGGCCCCAGTGTTTCAGTGGACACTGTAGCCTTTCAGCTTATTGAGAACGAGCTGTATGTACTGCTTATAAAGCGGGCTCAGCAACCTTTTAAAGGCATGTGGGCTCTGCCGGGCGGATATAATCCTGTTGGCGAGACTACTCATGAAGCCATGGCGCGAGTACTGCAAGCTAAAGCCGGTATCAAGGTGTCCCAACTAAGCTACGTTGAGCAGCTTTATACCTTTGATACTGTCGCTCGTGACCCACGCGGTCATGCTATCTCTATCACTTATATGGGTCTGGGCAAAAATCTGGTACCAAAAGCCAGTAAAACAACTGAAAACCCCCAATTTTTCCCTGTCAGCGAGCTTCCCGCGCTGGCTTATGACCATGCTGAGATCATTAAGTACGCTCATGAACGTCTTATATCTAAGCTATCCTACACCAATGCCGTCTGTTCGCTGTTGCCCAAAATGTTTACGCTCTCCCAGTTGCAGTTAGCCTATGAAGCAGTCCTCGGCCGCCAGCTTGATAAACGCAATTTTCGCAAGAAGTTTTTAAGCCTCAGTCTTATCCAACCGACAACTGAGTTTCACATGGAGGGTGCACACCGGCCGGCCAAACTCTATAGGTTCAATGCGCCTAAAATTGAATATCTCTCTCGCAGTTTCGAGTAGTCTCGGCGCCATTTATCCACAGCTACTTATTATTTAGTGTTGACAATACACTAACTGCGCTTTTATAGTGGATAGTGTAAGTTAAACAATTACTAAGGAGGGTACTATGGAAGTGAGCGAACCATTACAGTTCCCGGCTCACAACTTTAAACAAATCAATAAGCTGATTAATGGTTTGTTGGAGCCAAGCGAAGCGGATCGATATCCAAGGAGTGATCATCTTTATAAACGCTTAAAGCAAGCCCACCGCGGCTTGCGCATTAGGCGTATCAAGCTGTAAACAAACTAAAAGCAGGAGAAAGGAGGAGCCAGCAATGAAAAACTTTGAATACAGCCCTTTCACCGATGTTTATGTGCCCTACATTGTCTACCCGGACGTCAGCCGCGCCCAAAGAATGCGCTTTATCTGGGAGACGCTCATTACCACACCGTTGCCGCTCCTAACGCGTTGGATGATTTATCGAGCCTTACTTTAACTCTTGCTAAGGAGCCGGCTTTTGCGGTGTAGGCGCCTGATCTTTGCGAGGAAAAAGCGTGCCGGCAATTGGCCTAACGACGCCCTCGCTAAATACCTGACGGATTCTGACGGCGGTCTCTGGTAAAAACGGCTCAAGCAGATCGGCTATTTCAATTAGGCAACTAGCCTGATAAGCCAATACTTCGCGTAAATGGTCAGCTTCGCCTTTTTTGGACAACTCCCATGGTTTTTCTTCTTCAATGTATTGGTTCAAGCCACGCACTTGTTCCCACACCTCATCAAGCGCTCTATCAAATCGACAGTTATCCAATGCCTCTCGATATTGCGCCAAATCGTGCTCTGACGGTGGAATATTACCGATAATACCGTTTTGGTATTTCTGTACCATTGAGGCTGTGCGCTGGACGGCGTTGCCCAATTCGTTTGCCAACTCGCTGTTGTAAGCCTCTTGAAACTTGGCGTGGCTGAAATCGCCATCTTCATAGGCTGGTATGTGCCGCAAAAAGTAATATCGAAAAGCGTCTAGTCCAAACTCGTCAATAATAGTTTTAGGATGTACCACATTACCAAGCGTCTTACTCATCTTCTTATTTTCTACTGTTAAGAAACCATGTACGTAGAGTGTGCCGGGTAGCGGCAAGCCAAGCGCCAACAGCATGCCGGGCCAAATAGCGGCATGGAAACGCAAAATATCTTTGCCGATTACTTGTATATTAGCCGGCCAGAACTTCTTAAAATCAGTATGCTCCGGATAGCCAAGCACCGTTAGATAATTCATGAGGGCCTCGAACCAGACGTACATGACTTGCGTTTCATCACCGGGTACAGGAATGCCCCAACTGATCTTATCTTTCGGGCGGCTGATGCTAATGTCTTCTAGACCTTCGTTAATGACAGCCAGGATTTCGTGTTTCCGGGTAGCCGGAATAATCCGGAAAGACCCGCTATCAATCGCCTGTTTAATCTGCGGTGCATACTTGGTCAGCTTAAAGAAGTAATTCTCCTCCTCTATCTTTTCATACGGACGGTTATGGTTAGGGCAAACGCCTTTATTGGCCTTTACAACCCTTTCGGTAAAGAACTCTTCATCGCCGGTACAATACCAGCCGGTATACTTGCCTTTATAGGTGTCTTTAGCCAGTGCTTTCCAGATAAGCTGGGCGCGTTGTTCATGCCCTTTATCGGTTGTCCGAATAAAGCGGTCGTTACTGATGTTAAGCAGTGTTGTCAGATCGCGAAAACGCTGGCTCATTTGGTCAACAAAAACTTGTGGTGTCAGCTTGTTTTCGGCTGCTTTTTCGGCTATTTTACCGCCGTGCTCATCGGTTCCGGTGCTAAAAAGGGTTGGTGTGCCTTGCTGGCGAGCCGCGCGTGCCAAAACGTCGGCATATAAAAAGTCCAACGTCGTGCCAATGTGTGGTTCGGCGTTAACGTAAGGTATAGCCGTGGTTACAAAATAGTTGCTCATGTGTATCTACCTCGCTTAATGTTACAGAAAATCAAAATAATAGAGAAGCTATGCCCGCTGGGGCATCATTTTCTGTAAGCGGTAGATAGTAGTTACCATTGCTAAGCAGTATAACAGATTAAAAAAACTGCCGAAACACCTCATCAAAACCGGGCAGCAGTTGGAGCTTTAACGCTTCGTTTGGCTCAAGCCATTTAGCAGCTTGCGCTTCGCTGTCTAGTGTATATGCATCTGTTTTCACGGTGGCTAGAACGGGCACAATTAACCAAGTTTTTTTATACTGTGGCGCTTCTTGCAATAGTACCTTGCCCCTCTTGAGCGCGGCGATATCTTTTTCTTCAATCCCTAGTTCCTCAAGTAGCTCTTCTTTCACTTTCTTTTCAATCGAAAGATTGTCATCCAAAAAGCCACTGATACCGTTCCAACATCCTGGATACAGCCTGAGTTCATTACTACGCTGCACCAACAATACCTTGCCATCTCTGGTTACGACCGTATTAACAACTGGGCAATAACGAATATTAGTGTAGTCTACTTGTCCGTTTTTGGGCACAAACTTAGGTTCAGTCATTTCCGTTTCCCTTATATGGTTTTAAATACCAACCATCTGCACATGGGCCACGCCTCATACACTCTTTCGCTGTGAGATCTTTCATGTGCTTTATTACCAATGAATGAAAAGGAATACCAAGTTGGACCAACCACTCTAAGGTTCCTCGCTCAAACGCATTTTCAACTCCAATTTCTTGTAGGCTTTTTGGGCGATGCTGATGTGTAGAAACAACAGCTGCTGTGCTGTTTGTTCCTCTTGTAGCTGCATCTTCCATGACTTTAGCTAGTAGAGGATTAAAATTTCTTATAGTGGTTATAGCCTCATCAGTTAGCTCAACCTTTAAACCCTCCGGACCATCATTTTTTATTGTTTCTACAGCGATTGCTCCACAGTCTAATTCTAAGGCTGTGTCTCTTGCTATGCGGTTTGTTCCATTTGCTGTACCTACAAGAACCGTCCGCTTTAAAAGTCCTTTAGGGTATCTTAAGGCTAAGGAATGGGTATGTAGATGGATCCAATCTTCGTAGAGAGGTGTCCCTTCCCCTATCTGATCCATGTCCATTTTTCGGCCATGAAGACCTTGATTAAATTCGGTGTGTACACCTAATGGATCGAAGGCCGCTGTTTCTGGAGCAAATAAATGCTCCTCAAACTTTGCTGCCTCTTGTACAAAGGCCAAACTCATAGGATGTTATTAGTTTCTTTAAATTTGAACATCTGTTCCAAAAGCTAAGTTGTACTCCACTATATCTGCAGCTACATCAATTCCTTTCTGCCGTAATTCCTGTATTGTCACTTCACCGCGAGCTAATTCAATTCTAGTAGCCAAACTACCAATGCCTGTACCACGATCAAAATCTGGGTGGTCAACTTCTTGTACAATTGCGAAGTCTCGAAAAAAGCTTCCAACCCCTGATCCTACTCCTTCTCTGCGCTCAATCTGTATTACCACGTCTTCAATATCTTTAAGTTTGTACCGTTGCATAGCATCAGCATACGCAGCACGGCTAAAACTAACTTCTCTGCCACTGTGTATTTCTCCTACTAAACTTCCCCTTGATCGTAACCCCATAAACTATGCAAAGATCCTTTCAGCTGCTTTTGCAAATTTTTCAGCTGCTACTTCGGCAGGATAGCCGTTCTTCTTTTCAGACTGAGTAACTGCACTTCCGGCTACTACAAAATCTGCCCCAGCATCAAAAGCCGCTTCCGGGGTAGCTATTTGCTGTTGGCCTTCATTTGCTTTACCATCCTTTAAAACCATACCTGGCACTACAGCAAGCAATCCATCAAATTCTGTCCTTGATCTCACAATTACTAGACCGGCTGCAGAACAAACAACCCCCGTTAAGCCTGCTTCTTGAGCCCAGTAAGTTCTATCTAAAACTGCTTCTTCTAGCTCTTTTCCAGTTAGCACTTTTACTCTCGACGGTTCTCCATTGGCTCCTAATTCAGCTTTTATTGACGTGAGGACAGTTATACCTAAAAGTCCACCAATTTTTTCAGTTTTATTGCGTAAAAAAGGATTAAGCTGTTCTGTATCGAGCTTAGCAAGGGCATCGTTGCGTCCCTCAACAGCAGCCCTCATCATTTCAATGTCACCAGATGTATGAACGGTTATAAGCGAAGCGCCAACACTCGTTATGTTTCTTGCTCTGTTCTTGACAGTTCCCGGTGTGTCATGCAGCTTCCAATCAAGCATATCCAAATACCCAGCTTCAGCTAGTCTTTCTACTGAGTCTCTCGCACCATCAATGTCAGCACCATCATTTTCCTTGGCAATTCCTATAAAATCCCCAACCCGGCCCATCATTGCATCAGCCTCTGTATGGGTCATATTATCCAGTGCCAAAATGACTCGATCGGGAGGCGCTTGAAAGTCCTGTAAAAATTCTTCTCTGGCCGACATATTACCCTCGCTTCTCCCACCTCATTAGTTTTACATATTGTAAACCCATACAAACGTAGTTGAACCATATTTGTAAAAATCTACAACAAACTAATTTGTAAGTATATCTTGATAACCACCCAGGTAATCGGGGTGATCCAATCTAAACAAATCGCCTTTGCCGACATCACCCACTATTGGAACTTTCTCCACACATAAGCCGCATTGATCTGCAACAAAGGATTCAAGTTCTACATCAGTAAGAGCTTCCAATAGAGGTACACCGAGTTGTTCATTAGTTATATGTCGCCTATTCCATATAACTCCAACGCCAATAATTTTTGCACCGTAAGACTCGGCTTGACGGCGTATATCTATTACTGAACCGCCGGTTGTTAGAGCATCCTCGACTATTAATGTAGTCCTCCCTTCCAAATCTTCAGCTGTTCCCGCTTGAATGCCTAAAGCCTCAGCACATAAAGAAGCTAATAAACTGCAGCGATCATCAGTACAGGCAGTTACTATCTCCGCACCGCTACTTACAAATCTCTGGGCTAATTCTGTACAAAACTCTCCAAGTAGGCGCGGTTTCGAAACCAAAGCGTCAATGCGTACAAAATCAGGACTATGGTCTCCATGCGTAAGCACAAAATGCTTCCCACGAATTAATGCTCCTGCATGTTCTAACTCACTTACTACGTTCATATCTAACCTCGTTGTAAGCTATTTATACAATACTTAAGACAAGAAGTAAATACTGGTGGGTCCTACAGGGCTCGAACCTGTGACCTCAGCAATGTGAATGCTGCGCTCTAGCCAACTGAGCTAAGAACCCTTGATTACTTCACATTGTACCCCACTCATGCACATGATTACTTTTTGGCTTTAATGATTTCGCCAGTATCGGGGTCAAATATAGTGGCAAGTCCGGGACTTAACCATACCTGCAAAAGGCGGTGCCGATTAAAATAACCAGGTACTTCTTCATTCTGGCTTGCAGCATCTCTAAGGAAAAATCTGACTTTTTGTCTATCTGCTTCCGTAAGCGAAGGGATTTCCGAGTCATCATTTAAGTACGCTTTTAGGCGTTCTTCTAGCGTGAGTGGTTGAGGCTGTTCGATTCCTGGTTCATCATCAGCCAATGTATCAAATCGTCTAGCAATAAGCCTTTCTGTTCTTCTTTGCTGCCATTCTATTTGTGTGTTCGTTTTTCTTGTACTTTTGGGTTTTTCATTAGCTGTTTTTTTAGTTCCTCTAGCCGCCTGCTTAGGGATTTTAGGTTTGGGCGGATTGGTTGTTTTTGCTTTAGGCTGAGGTGGCTCTTCTTTGAAATCAGGTAATTTATAATCAGCAGTTAGTCTGTAGGCACTCTTGCCTGTACTTTCTCCGTTATGCTCAAGTACTCCACTTTTAACTAAAGTACCTGACAGCATAGGAAATGCCTGATTCAGAGAGCTCCTCGATTTAAAATCAATACTGCTGAAATCAACGTCTCCTCTTTGAAACCACTCACCAACTGGCATTTGTGTAATAATCTCAGCCAGCATCATTAACTGTCGTTTGTTAAGTTTTAGCTCTGGTAGGGGTTCTGGTTCCTCGGCTGGTTCTTCAAGCTCTTCATTATCATCTGCCATACCGTTAATAGCCGCACCCCCAAGTCTCGAAGCAGTCTCGCCAGCCTCTGAGGAGAGCAGGGTTTCTAGTTCGTCTTGTTCCGCACTCCCAGGAAACCAGAGAACATTATCAGCCTCAACTATCGTGTTGGGGGCCAAGAATAGCTGTCGGCTACTGCCCCGTCCAAGCTCTATTACTAAAGGCCACTGTGCAAGACCATTCAGTTCACCTACAACCTGTTTGAGCAAGTGCTTTCTTTTGTCGACAAACACATCGCGCCCAAATATACCGCTCCACAGTATGTCATCGGCAGTAACGTCTCTGCCCCTATTATTGATTAGTATGGCAAGTAAGGTTCTAGTGTCTATGTCCTCAAACTCCTTTTCAATTCCATCCAGTTCAATGCTGTTTGAGTCAACTATCCTAAGACGGGTAAGTGCCTCAGGCGAGTACATTTTTGCGGCAACACTATTGCCGGCCATTTGTCGGGGAACATCAAAGGCACTAAGTCCGTCTTTAAAGGACGATTCCAGCATAATCTCTGCCTCGAGGGCAATTGTGCTCAATAATCCTAGAGCAGTTCGCATTTCGTCTTCGGTACCACCAAATTCAGCGGAGCCCCGAGCAACCACACCTTCACCACTCTGCAAGTCAGTAGCTGCCACAACCATTTGATTCGAGTATGAACCTTACGGTTCGGCTACGCAATATAAAAATTACTTATCCACAAATTCAGGAATTTGCTGACAAATAATTCACTTGGATGCAGCACAAGGAAGCAACGAAGCACGGAGCGAGACGTACATAATAGTACGATGAGCGAGCTCTGGAACTGCTGACACCGTAATGCGCCAAGAGTATCACCAGCGTTCCAGCTTTGCTGGAAGCAGGGTGATGCGGTGCATTACTTGTCAACGAATTCTTGGCAAAACTTCTCAAATATGGCATTAGTCCAGCCAAATCCAGTCTGCGATGGATACAATCCTTTCGCCGGTGGATCGGTTGGAATGACCACATTATATTTTTCCAAAAAAACGTGGTGAGCATTAAACCAGTCCAGGTTGGTTCGCAGCCACTTTTGGGCAATTAGTCGCGCCTCGTGATTATAGCCGTAGCGTTGTAAGCCCTTAATAACCAAAAAATGCAGAGGCGCCCAACCATTGGGATAAGCCCACTGTGTTGCAAGTGCCCCTGGGACAAATTTATTAAACTGCTGTGTATCGGTGGTTGAAAGACCGCCTTTATTTTCAAAACGCTTAAGTGTTTTAACCATTTGCGCAGCTTGTTCGTCATCCACCATGCCGGCCCAAAACGGATAAAAACCGGCTAGCGAGGCCACGTTGCCGCGTTTTTGTTTGGCAAAGTTATAGTCATAATACCAGCCGCGTATATCGCTCCACATCAGCTTTTGCATTGTTTCCTTACG
>CAYVSP010000011.1:0-3870 GCA_964453655.1 uncultured Candidatus Saccharibacteria bacterium | reverse complement strand
TTATCATCCAGCTGATAAGCATCGTAAACCTCCCAAATGAAGCTGGTTAAAAAAGGCGGCTGCGAATGGCCAGTTAGATAGGTGCGGGATGCGTTTGGGATAGTTTTGAAGCGTTGAAACAACTTAAGGAGATTATCTAAGATACCCAGGACTAGCTCTTCATGCTCTTTATCAAGTACTCCCTGTATCATAAAATAACTATCCCAATAGTAGAGCTCGTTGAAGTCAAACTCATGACCCTCCTCATAGGCCGGCACCAAAAATGGATGCGGCAATCCCAACATTGTTTCATCATCTTTAGGGTGGTAGCGTGTTAGCTGTTGCCAATAACCAGCAATGTACTCGCGAGCCGGCTGCGCATCATGGCGCAGTACTTCATCGTGAGCTCTAAAAAAGCTTTTCACAAATTGTAGCGTTTTTGTGAGCATCTCTTCTCAGCCTAGGTCATGATACTCAAGCGGTCAACCCGCTAAATAAATTTAATTGTGGCTATTCAACAATCAATGTGCCGGTGTCGCTTGGGTTCAGGTGATTGTGGTAGCCATGACTACCGGTAGTGGTAACGGTAACTGTCTTGCTTTGGCCGGGACTAATTGTTCCAACGTTGAGTTCAGGATCATCGGTATGTACTGGATGCGGGTCGGAATCAAATTGTAGCAAGCCGGAAGAATCGTTTTTTATTGTCACCTGGCTGCCGTTTTTAACTGTCAACGTAGTTGGGCTAAAGCCATCTTTCGAGTAAGTAATGGTCATGCCGGTATTTTGATTAGTAGTTGTACCGCTTGAACTGTTTGTTGAGTTGCTGGCTGGTGTGCTCGAAGTGGCCGGTGTTGTTTTATTATCTGACCTGTGTGATAACGCTATTGCGCCGCCAATACCTAGCACTGCTAGCACAACGACAATGATCACGATAACTGTTTTGCTCATTGAGTCCTCCCTATTTACCGCTCTATTCTACACTGGTTCAAAACCAATTGAAAAAGTTCACCCTTATCTTTGAGTAGATTAAGAAGAGGGTAGAATATTCTAGCCATTCCTTAGATGAGAATTAAGATTAGCTATATGCTTTGAGATTGTTGCGCCGATTCTTCATAAATTGGGCTTATAAGGGCTAAACAAATATGGCCCATGAGTCTCGGCCGTGTAGTAATGTTCGGGACTAGCTCGATTTCCCCTCGCTGATAGTCATCATTAATCTGACGAAACGAATTTAACAGATTGGTTACTTCGCCTACACGAAGCATATGTGTTTCAAAGCTAGCGTAGCCAGGCTGAGAAACTACTTGCGGAGTAGTTAAACCAGTAATTAGACGGGCATAGTCTCTACCTTCTACTCTTCGTAGAGTTGCATATTCTCTAACTGAAGTTGCTGATTTAATTAATAGGTTAATTCGTACAATGGAAAGCCCTGTACTCCATAATCTGCCGTACACATCTGGACCTAATTCATCCAAAGCCAGCGCTGGATACTTTTTTGCTATTTCGTCGGGTTGTTCAAGCAATTCTTCAATCTCGTCTGTACGCTTTTCCAATGTACTCCGAGGAGCGTCGTCTAAATAAGTATCGATGCCTCGGGCTAACGATATTACACTTGCCCATCTAACTTTAGTAGGTGGGTCAACTCGCACATTAAACAACCATCTCAACGTAGTGGCATATCTCTGCGCTTTTTTTTCATAGTGCTCAGGTGAATATTTTACCGGTAAATCCATAGCTAAAAACTTTATGAATATTATATCATATATTCAATGTAAATACAATCTGATGAGGCCCATTGAAAAATGTTCACCCTTATTTCCCAAGAAATAAGTAGCCAGATGTCTCGATTCTGGGCTGACAACTTAGAGTATCAATTTGCAAAGTATAAGAAGCACTAGTGTATGCTGATAACATCTATGAATAGCAACATTAATATAAACTGGCTCCTGCTAAAAATTAAGAAACTTTTATTTCACCCGGCGACTATATGGATTTTGGTACTTGGCATAATCGTAGTTGGGGCATGTCTATTGGCAAGTATGGTCCACGAGTTCAGAAGTCCCAACTACGGATTTTACGGTACCCACTACGACTTTTTAGCTTTTTATACGGCTGGCTATACAGCGCTCCACCACAATATAAGCCAGCTTTACAATGCGGCAATGTTAACAGGCCTTCAGCGGCATATCATACCTCACCCAGTCGGGGCAACAGGTTACATGCCCTTTCTTAACCCACCATTTATGGCTGCGCTGCTAGCTCCGTTAGCGCTAGTAAACATCAATACTGCCCGCCTGTTTTGGCTAGGCACTACAGTGCTCCTATCCGTATTTATTCTTTATCTACTAACAGATCATCTAAAGATAAGACAAAGGTACTTGGCCATTGGTTTACTTTTATTAACTTTTCCAATGTACCAAGCATTTGTAGAGGGGCAATTATCTATTCTGGTGCTGCTTGGTGGCTGTTTGTCTTATTTATTTTTTACGCGTCAACAAAAAATCTGGAGCGGCGCCAGTCTGGTCCTACTTTGGATAATGCCGCAGTTTGGTGTGTTTGCACTAGCCGGTTTGCTCATCAAGCGTCAGTGGACAATGCTAAAAGGTTGGGCAATTGCCAGCGCTGTGGTTGGGCTAACAACCCTGCCATTTACTGGCCTTAACATCTACTTTACATATATTAGGGTACTTGCCTCAACAACCGGAAATCATTTTATAGACATGACTAGCTCGGCATTATTGACTTGGCGGGGGGCGGTTAACCTTAGCATGGGGATTAATGGTTTCTACAGCGCACTCATTGGGCAAAATCATGTACAGATTGTTAATTTGCTTTACTTTGTAACCGCAGCCGGTTTAGTAGGTTATCTGCTAAAAACTGTTCTGGCTACGGGATTAAAAGTTACTAAAGAGCAAGCTTTGCGTTTGTTAATAGCTTCTATTCTGACTGGTGTTCTTATTGACCCTCATTTGTTTGCCCAAGATATAGTCGTAGTTTACTTAATTATACCGTTGCTCTGCGCTCTGTATATTAAAGAGAGTTTTAAGACAGTTGTGTTGCTTGCTACCACGTGCGACCTTGTCTTGCTGGATCAGTATAGTAGGGTGCACTTTTCTACGCTTATAACTTTTGTTACTGCTATTTGTTTTATTACCCAATCAATCAAGCTATCAAAAACAGTATGAATAAAGTTCACCCCTCATATTAGAGGAAATAAGGATAGGGAGGTATTTACTCTGGGATGACTACATTGAGTTCAAAAGAAAGGATGAAAGACGAAAGAAGTTACTAGCCCCCTGATGGTCTTCACCCTAGCCGGCATTTACGTATTGTGTTGTACATGATACTGGTATAGGTGCTAGAATGGAGAAAATCACCAAATAAAAATGTCAAGATATCATTTACATATTTATCTTAGTAAGAAGAAGCGCAAGGTTTTTCTAGATCGGGTAACGGCCTTCGCATCTTATCTTTATCCTCTATTTGGCATCCCGCAATTACTCTCAGTTTATAGAGGCAATGTAAGTGGTGTATCGGTTACTTCTTGGTTCGCATTTGCTTGTTTTTCGGCCTTATTTTTAACATATGGGATTATCCATAGGGTCAAGCCCATGATAGTGGTGAATCTGCTTTGGCTGATACTTGATAGTTTTATTGTAGTGGGTACGCTAAGCCATAGGATGATGCTTTAAACCTAGGCTAAATAAATTGAAGGTATTAGGCTATTCACGCTAGGGCCGAAGCTAAATTTATGCTAAGGGCAATAAAATAGTACTATTTAACTTAGGTAATGCTCACCTGCTATACGCCCTCAACTTTTGAGCTCTATTTACAGATTAGGAACGAACAAAAAAGCACTATCTGACTTAGATAATGCTCATTTGGTGGAGC
>CAYVSP010000010.1:0-28535 GCA_964453655.1 uncultured Candidatus Saccharibacteria bacterium | reverse complement strand
GAGGTCCTATTCGCCTGTATAACAGGCCGAATGGGCCGCGCATGGGTGTCTCATTTCTGAAGAAGATCTATTGTAAGTGCGGCCGTCCACGAAAAATGATTGGTGCCTACCGGACTAGCGTCGAGCGGGCTGAAGTATTCATATAAGCCGGATTTCTGAACCATTTCCAGGGTTGATTGTTTGAGTGCTTCGGCCTGCTCAGTAAAACCATTGCGCTCCAAGCCGTCAATAATCAGCCAATTCATATTTACCCACGTTGGGCCTTGCCAGTAGCCGTGTTGCTTAAAGCGGGCTGAATTAACAGCCACACTCGGCACCGGGTACTGAGGCCCGTAGAGCTTAGCGTTTTGGATCAGCTTAACGAGTTGGCTGGCTCGCTCTTTACTTATACAGCCGGCATAAAGCGGCAAAAGCGTTGCAATGCTGGTTTCTTTTAGGAATTTGTGAGTTACGAAATTGCGAGAATAATATTGAGAACTATAAGGATCCCATAGCTGTTCAAGTGCTTCCTCGGTCTTACGCATCTGCTTAATGAGATCTTCTGGCAGGTCTTTACGAATCGTTTTGGCAATATCGCGGAGTATTTGATTGGAGCGGATGAAGATACTATTAAAAGCGACATCTTCAATAGCAAAAACAGAGTGGCTTAGTACCCGGTTAATGTCATAAGTTTTGCGCCGTAAGCGTCGCTGGACACTGTAGAGCGCCAACGCTTCGATTGTCGACAGTCGTTCGTTAGCGTGCACAAAACGAGCATCTCGCCTAAACAGCGTAATAATCCATTGCAGATGGAGTTTTTCGATTAGGCGTATCCACCACGGCAGCAAGTGCTCGCGTAGCTCTGCCATCCAAGGCGGAGTGTTATCCATGCCGGTTTCCCATGAGTGGATTTGCAAAACTAAGCCCTCCTCATGCGGATCCCGTTCGTTGTACAACCACTGATGATATCGCAGTAGAGCCGGAAATACGGTCTGATACCAGGTGCGCCGTTCAGCTAATTTCAGACGTTGCCCAACGCGGTACACGGCTTCGGCTAACATCGGTGGCTGGGTAATGCCGCTGGTAGCCACATCGTCTGGCGAGTAGGGGCTGACCCAACTGCGCCAAATGCGTCGATCGGTACGATGCTCATGACCTTTAGCAAAGATAATATGTGGCAACATGCCGTTACTCCACTGGCCGCGGAGTAAGCTTAATATTTCACCTTGAGCCCGTTCTATGTCGAGGTGACGTAGGCCGATGGCGATGAAGCAGCTATCCCATAGCCATTGATGCGGATACAAACCAGGTGCCGGTATGGTGTAATCGCCCTGGTTGTTTTGCTCCAGTGTTGTCTTGGCCTGATCTAATAGATTCGGTGTTTTTTCAGCTTCTTCGAGCTGTTCGTCCATGCTTTCAAGTATAGCGTATGTGCCCGAACCGCTCATGCTTGCAAATCATATAAGTTTAGTGCACAATACTTCGACGTAATCGTGAATCTTGAATCTAAATAAGTAATTATGACAAGAAGTGAACCAGGGAGTAGTGCTCCTAATGCCCAAGTGCCAGAAGTTAGACAACCTAGGCCGATTTGGCGTGCGCTTGCCTTGGCAACAACAGTTATAGCCCTGCTTGGCGCAAATGAAAAAGGCTATTTGGGTAAGGTTTCTGGTGATCGTCCGCGAGATGAACTACAGGCCGATGCGTTAGCCAAGGGTAAGGATAAACTTACTAAACTTTCGCTCAAGCAAAAGTTTGAAGCTGCTTATATTACCGGCATGACGGTTGATGTAACAAAGGAAGATGGCGGCCAAGGTATCCTGGGGTTTATTACGCACGCGTGGGGTACAAAAGAATTTAAGCTTGGGAGCTCGTGCCTTAAAGGAACCGTCTATGATACTCAGACAGAGCATGGCGGAACTGCAGCCGTTGAATACTCCGATTTATTGCCTAATGAAGGTGTGATTCACCCTGCTAATGAAAGAGCGCCTAGCCTTATTATAACTTTCGCTAATGGTGATTCTACTAAGCCAGTAATCTCCTGGCCATCTTTACCGCCAGACGAAGATATTCTGTTTGCTAATGGTTGTAACCCAGACAGCTATGATTTCCAGATGCCACAACATCCCATACCTATTGAACCTGAACCTATAAATCCGGACCAAACCCGAACAACGATCTAGCCAGTTTTACTCTGAAATAGTATTTTCTCAAAGACGGCGGGACCTTCGTCGTTAAGCGCTGTCGCAATCTGTACGGCTTTGGCGCCTGCTTCAAGATAGTCTTTGACGTCATTGGCTGAACTTACTCCACCGCAACCAATAATGTCTATTCGTTTGGGAAGTATTTGATGCAGTTGCTTAACTACACCAACACTAATTGGCTTTAGCGCGCGACCGGCAAGACCCGCTAGTAGATCAATCGATTTGTTGCCATTTCGTGCTCCAGCTGTAATGTAGGCATTTGGATAACTGTTAGTTGCGGTAATGACCTGGACGATTCCAGAATCGATAATTACTTTAGCTACTTCTTTCAAGATATCCGGCGGCAAAGGCGAAATTTTTACGCAAATTTTTACTTTTGGCGCATGTTTTGCAATTTGCTCGAGTGTGCTTTTTACAAGCGACGCATGATAAGACAGGATTCTTTTTTGTTGGTTCTTTTCCCAGACATTGGGGCAGCCAAAATTAAGCTCTACCATATCAACACCTGCAGTTTCAGTAAATTTGATTAACGTCACCCAGTCTTCATTGGAAAAACCAATTAAGTTGGCGATTAGCGGTTTATGAACCGAATGGGCAAGCTTCACCATTTTGGGCAGATTGTCCTTGAAGTAAGGCAAACCTCCATTAGGCATACCGAATGAATTAAGGGAGAAGAATTTTTCTTTGTGCAACCAATAGCCTTGCCCCGGATTTGGCTTGCGCGGCTTGACCGAAATCGATCCAACCACCACTGCTCCAGCGACAGCTTTGGCCAAAATTTCTATATCTTCTAAAGTTTTGCTTTGGATATAAGAGCCATTCATCAACGGGTTAGCCATTTGTAAGCCGGCAAAGTTAACAGGCGAACTTAAATTCCTCATAGTTCACATATAGCATAGCAAATGACGATAGCCGCTCATGCTTGCATGCCAAAAAGATTGAGACGATAATGTTCTTAAATAGGAAATGGAGGGAGAATGGCAGGAAACGAGCAAAGCACACCCCCATCTTTAGGTTGGAGGGCTATTACAGAACAAGGTTTATTGAGCAATGGTGTAGATCCCAGTATTGCTGAGACTGCAGAGCAGTATAGCCTTCATAGAGCAGACGCAGAGCAGAGAATTGAAGCCCATCAGGCTGTAATCGCTGCTAGTCAGGCTGCCATTAACGAGGAGACTACTAAGATAAATGACGCCTGGAAACAGATAGATGGCATTGAAGAACTAATAAGAACAGGAGCTAATAGCGAAAGCTCTGTTGTTACTCGTATAGTGTCTGGCTATTTAACGCGAGAGACCACACCTGATGAAATGATAAAAAGGGCTAGGTTTGCAACTACTGTTAAAATGTTCGACGAGCGTCTGCAGGCTAACCCTGGAACACCAGTTATGCACGCATACAGAGGTTTAATGGGTACAGATGTTGTTATGAGTGGAGCTCGGGCGACGGGTGAACCATTAACAATTGAGGAACGATATTTTAGTGGCGCCCACACGCCGTTTACCTATTTAGTTGTGCCTAGCAACGAGCATGTAACGGCTTCGATGCCTGTCTATTTACAAAACACTATGACTACTGAGCGTGATGAAGGAGCCCTTGCACATAACTTCCCATATTATGGTGACAGTAAATTTTACTCCGATGCAGATACTATAACTGAGCGGGAAACATTGCCGCAAAGACAGGTTGTCAGGGGACGCGACTTGTGGATACAAGGTGAGGATGCCATAAAAGAATTGGCTCGAATTTTAGCTAAAAATGGCGAATATCCATATGATTCTTGGGGTTTTAAACACACCAGACTTGAAACAGTAGCTAATTCTGAGCTTCTTGCATTACGACACGTTATGCGAGCAATCGGAGTTGAAATTGAAGAAGTTCCTTTGGTGCATGAACGATTTGAGGAATGGCGTGAGCTTGGTGCTCAATGGGCCGCAGGCGATACATCAGGTGAGCCCGATAAAGAAAGACTTGCCGTGTTCAACAAATATAATGATGATCACGACAAAAAATTTGACAGCCGGCCTGAGCTTATTGCAGCCATACAACTGGAGCTTGCTGCTTAACGGAAATTCGTAAAACTTATTGGGAAATCAAAGTTTTGTTGACGGAGCAGTTGCATAACGGCTTGGAGTTCATCTTTCTTTTGGCTAGTTATGCGCACTTCCTCACCTTGAATCTGCGTTTTAGCTTTAGGATATTTATCACGAACCAAACCTGTAATCTTTTTGGCTTTTTCTTGGTTTAGGCCGTGTAAAAAGGGCACTTCTTGAGTAGTTTTTAAATTACTGTCGACAACTTCTTGAGAAGTATCCAGTACTTTCTGGTCTTGATTCCGGGCGGCTAACTTTTTACGGACAATATCTGTGATGGCATCGATCTGGTAGTCACTATTGCCGGTTATCTTGAGTCCAGTCTTTTCGGCATTGAGCCATTCAAGCTGGGCAGGCGTGCCTTTTAGGTCATAGCGGCTCTGGATTTCGCGCACGGCTTGGTCAAAGACGTTGTTCATCTCTGCCTTGTCGTACTCGCTGACTACATCAAAACTAAAACTTGCCATAGCACAATCTTCGCACCACTTGAGCCTGTTGTCTAGCGGAGCTAGCCACTCCGCTCAAGTTCTTGGCGCATTGCTGCGTCAAAAGCTGCGTTGCTCATCCACGGTATTACATGTACAGTTCACTTCGCTACTCGCCTTTTCCTTGCGCTGCATCCAAGTGCGAAGCTTGTGACACGTAAGAGGAATAACTGATATAATTTGCTACAAGATGGCTTACAAGAACAAACGGATTGCTGAGGTTGCCAAAGAACTTAAGCTACGGCTTAAGAAATTGGCTCAAAAGACCGACATATTAAAGGCAGTTGAGCTAAGGGCCTTATATGCTGAAATACCAGGTCTTAAGCCTTCGCAGCGTGCTCAATTCGGCAAAGAAGTAAACATGCTCAAACAGGAACTTGAAAAACTTGTCGCTGAGCATACCAAAACAGCCGAAGAACTGGCGCCAATTGACGTAACGGCCCCTTTTGACGTGAACCAGACACCAGAAAAACGACCGAAGCTGCTGAGTAGTGAACTTGGCAGCAAGCACCCATTGATGAGTGAATTGGAAATCCACATAGACATTTTTTCACGCATGGGCTTTGTGCACTTGTCGGCACGTGAGCTGGATGATGACTGGCACATGTTCACTAGCTTGAATTTTCCGGAGGGACATCCGGCACGAGATGATTACGATACTTTTGTAACGGTTGAAAAGGATAAAAATGGTAAGCCTTTTGTGGCGCCAGCCCATGTCAGCACCATGCAAAACCGCCTGCAGAAAAAGTACAAAAAGAATTTGGAACAAGGTAAGCCGATAGCCGTTGTCTATACCGGACGGACATTCCGCAACGAAGACGTTGACGCGCGCCATGAACATACGTTCTATCAGGTAGAAATCAGTTACATAGATAAGAAAATCCATGCCGGTAATTTGATTGCTACCATCCAAGCCTGGCTGACCAGCTATTACGGAAAAGAAATTAAAGTTAAGACGCAGCCGTTTTACTTCCCGTTCACCGAGCCAAGTTTTGAATTCGCCGCCAGCTGCATTTTCTGCGATCAGAAAGGCTGTAATATCTGCAGTTATTCTGGCTGGATAGAGCTGGGCGGCTGCGGCATGATCCATCCTAACGTACTTAAAATGGGCGGCATAGATCCAGAGCAATACACTGGCTTTGCCGGCGGCTTTGGCTTGGAACGACTGGCAATGCTCAAATATGGCATTGAAGATGTCCGGCACTTTGAGAGCGGCAAACTAGATTTTTTGAGGCAATTCTCATGAGATATGACTATTTTGTTGCCGGGCGCTGGCGCAACCATAAGAATATTAGGAAAGCTTTGAAAACTATTAGAAATAGCGATAAAACAGCTTATTGCTTTATTGATAATGCCTATGATGGTGATGGTGTATGGATTGATACAGCCCAAAACGCAGACGTTGAATCTTTTATGAAGAATCTAGAGACAACAGAAAATTGGCAGAACAATCCTACTTTTAGAAAAATCTATGAAAATGATATGGATGGACTTAGAAACTCGAAAGAGATGATATTAGTATTTCCAGCGGGCCTGTCTGGTCATATGGAGCTAGGTGTTGCATTTGGTATGGGCAAGAAATGTTACGGTATTGGTAAACCGGAAAAGTACGAGACGCTTTACCTGATGCTTGAAGATATATTCCCCGATATTCAAACGTTCCTGAAGCAAAAAACGGCGGCAGCAACATGAAAGTCTCACTAAACTGGACACAGTATTACAGTAATGTGGATCTGCTAAAGCTGCCCAAAGAGGAATTGATTGATAAAATTGGCGCGCAGCTAGGCGGCATTGAGGAAGTTATTGATTGGGGTTCCCGTCTAAAAGGCGCGCTGGTGGTGCGTGTTATTGCTTGCGAAAAGCATCCTAATGCCGACAAGCTGCATATCTGCCGCATCGATGACGGCAAAAAAGTAAAAGGACTGAAGCGTGACGAGAAGGGCCATGTACAAGTTGTCTGTGGGGCGCCAAACGTTAAAGTGGGTATGTACGCTGTCTGGTTGCCACCCGGCGTTACGGTTCCAAACACGGCACAAAAGGATCCGCTGGTACTAGAAAGCCGTAGTATCCGAGGCGAAATCAGTAACGGTATGTTGGCTAGTGCAGCTGAGCTTGGCATTAGTGACGACCATAGTGGGATTGTAGAGTTGCAGTTAGATCAGCTAGCCGAAGGAACAGCAGCAGGCACACTGCTTACTAAGGCGCTCTGGCTGGAAGGTGACGTTGTTATTGATATTGAAAACAAAATGTTTACGCATCGGCCTGATTGTTTTGGCATTTTGGGTGTCGCTCGGGAGCTGGCTGGTATTCAACATCTTACGTTCAAAAGTCCTGATTGGTACCGCGAAGAACCGAAATTTGAAAATGCCAGCTCATTACCATTAGAGGTCAAAGTGGAAGATAAAAAACTGGTGCCTCGTTTTATGGCGGTAGTCATGAAAAATATCAAGGTTGCGCCGAGTTCTTTGCACATTCAAGCTGATCTTAGCCGCGTTGGCATCAGGCCAATCAACAACATTGTCGACATCACGAATTACATTATGCATCTGACCGGACAACCTACGCACGCGTATGATTACGATAAAGTCAAAGCGCTATCTGGTAGTAAACCGACACTTATTGCCAGAGTGGCCAAAAACGGTGAAGAATTGGCACTATTAAACGGCAAGAAGATGACATTTGCAGCGCCGGCTATTATGATTGCGACTGACAAGATGCCAGTTGGTGTTGGCGGCATTATGGGTGGGGCAAATACGGAAGTCGATGAAAACACCCAAAACATTATTCTGGAGTGCGCCAACTTTGACATGTATAACATCCGAAGAACTGCTATGAAATACGGTTTATTTACAGATGCCGTTACTAGATTTAATAAAGGACAGAGCAAGCTACAGAATGATCGAATATTACGCTATGCGATGAAGCTAGTAAGCGAACACGCGGGCGGTCTGCAAGCCAGTGGCGTTAAGGATGTGCATGGTACGTTAGAACAACCCAAAACGGTTCGTGCGAGGGCCAGCTTCATTAATGAGCGGCTGGGCCTTAATTTAAATGAAAAAAAGATTGCCGAACTGCTCGAAAATGTCGAATTTAAAGTTCTAAAAGCAGCCGGCAAACAGCTAGCGGTCACACCGCCATTTTGGCGAACCGACATCCATTTACCAGAGGATGTTGTTGAAGAAGTCGGGCGGCTTTATGGCTACGATCATTTGCCTTTAGCGCTTCCCTCGCGTGACATTACGCCTACCGAGAAAGATCCGCTTCATAGTTTTAAATCTGAGATTCGTGATAGTTTGACCCAGGCTGGCGCTAACGAATTACTGACTTACAGCTTTGTGCATATGAATCTACTGAAGAAAGCCGGCCAAGATCCCAAGCACGCCTACCGATTGAGCAATGCGCTTAGTCCAGACTTACAGTATTATCGAACAGGCCTTACGCCAAGCTTACTTGATAAAGTTCACACCAATATTAAAGCCGGCTATGATAAGTTTGCACTTTTCGAGCTGGGCAACGTGCACTATAAAGATGAATGGGATGAAGATGAGCCAAATATCCCGCTTGAGGACAATCATCTGGCTCTAGTGGTTGCCTGCGAGGCAAAAAATCTGCCAACCGGAGCGCCGTTTTATCTGGCACGTAAATATATTGAGCAGATTGATCATAACCTCGATAAAAACTTAATACCAATGGAGCAGTTTGATCTAGCTTCGGACGAGTGGGGTTTGCAGCTGAGCGCGCCATACGAGCCAAAACGCTCTGCAGTAATAGTTAAAGATAATCAGATATGGGGCGTCATTGGCGAGTTTAAATTATCGGTTCGTACGGCCCTTAAGCTTCCAGATTATACCGCCGGTTTTGAATTAAATTTGGGTGTAACACAGCCTAAGGAGCCGACATATCATCCCTTGCCGCGCTTCCCTAAAGTTGAACAGGATATGACGCTTAAAGTAGCGGCCTCAAAAAAGTATGGCGAAGTTATTGCCCAGATTAGTGAAAAACTGGAAGAACTCAAGCCAGCTAACACAACTGCTAGCCTAGAGCCAACCTATATTTACCAAAAAGATGCTGATTATAAGCATATGACCTGGCGGCTATCGATTGCATCCTATGAACGCACTCTGACTGACGAAGAAGTGAATAAATTACTTGATGATATTGCCGAAGCTGCTAAAGAATTGTTTGGAGCTGAAAGAATTTAACTGTGAAGCATATTTTTCGAATTCTAAAATCAACCTCCAGTTTGTGGCGCTATTACGTGGCCATTGCGATAATGACGATTCTACTGGCAGCAATGAGCCAGCTTGTACCGCTGCTAACAAAAAGCGCCATAGACCATATTACTGCAGGCATAAAAAATGGTCATCCGGATGTGGAAATTGTTGCTTTGCTAGCCTTTCTTATTTTTCTGACTGACATTGGACAGACCTTTTTTGGCAATATCAGCGGTTATTGGGGCGACGTGATGTCCATCAAGCTTAGGCAGCTGTTGAGCAAACGTTACTACCAGCATTTACTCAGTCTGCCGCAGCGCTATTTCGATACCGAATTAACTGGCACCATTATCAACCGTATGAGCCGCGGTATTCAGGATATCGGTGATTTTGTCCAGATGTTCAGTAATAACTTTTTGCAATTTATTTTTAGTACGGTATTCACGCTCATAATAGTTGCTTATTACGCCTGGCCGGTGGCACTCATGCTAGCTACGCTTTATCCAATTTTTATATGGATGACCGCTAAGACCAGTAATAAGTGGCAAAAATATCAAAAGGAAATAAATGAGGACCTTGATGTTGCCAGCGGCCGTTTTGCCGAGTCGGTTAGCCAGGTAAAAGTGGTCAAGAGCTTTATACAGGAAGTCCGTGAGCTTAAATTCTTTGATAAAAAGCTGGAGCATGCTGTTGAAACCGTCAAGCCGCAAAGCCAATACTGGCACCGTCAGGACAATAAACGGCGCGCAGTCTTGTCTGTCATCTTCTTTGCGGTATTCATGTACATCTTTGTGGAAACCGCTCGAGGAGTCTATTCCATCGGCACCATGGTCCTGTTGATTCAATACTCGATGCTTATCCGCATACCAATTTTTAGCATCAGCTTCTTGGTGGACCGCACCCAGCGGGCGGTCGCTAATAGTAAAGATTACTTTGCCGTTATGGATGAACAGCCCGAAATCAAGGATAAAACAGGTGCTAAGGAACTGGAAGTGCGCACTGGTGAAATTGCTTTCAAGCAAGTTTCATTTAGCTATGACCAAAATCAGTCGGTCCTTAAAAACATTGATTTTGTAATAAAGCCGGACACCAAGATAGCGTTGGTTGGCGAAAGCGGCGAAGGTAAAACTACGCTCACCAACCTACTACTGCGTCTATATGAGCCCGAACAAGGCCAGATTTTGATAGACGAACAAGACGTAAATAGCGTTACGCAGCAAAGCTTACGTCAGAACATTGGCGTGGTCTTCCAAGATCCGGCATTATTCAGCGGCACAATTAGAGAAAACATCAGCTACGCAATGCCGAATGCATCGGATAAGGAAATTCAAGCTGCCGCAAAGGCTGCTAATGCTCATGAATTTATCGAAAAACTGGAAAAGGGCTATGAAACGGAAATAGGCGAGCGCGGCTTAAAGCTGTCCGGCGGCCAGAAGCAGCGCATAGCCATTGCCCGGGCTCTTCTAAAAGATGCGCCTATCTTAGTACTAGATGAAGCCACCAGCAGTTTGGATAGTCGCAGCGAAGTAATGGTGCAGGAAGCCCTGCAGCGTCTTATGAAGGAGCGTACAACCATAATTATTGCTCACCGGTTAAGTACTATCCAGCATGTTGACCAGATAATTACACTTAAAAATGGAACAGTTGATGAAATCGGCACGCCAAGCGAGCTAGCTAGAAGCGGCGGTATCTATGATCAACTACTTCAGCTCCAGCACGGTAAAAAGACTGAGACGACGCGTAAGAAGCTGCGTCAGTTTGAAATAGCCGCATAAGGGATATACTTGAGCCATGGGAAAAGCCGTTCGCGCTATTATTCTAGAAAACGACAAGATGCTTGTTATGCACCGAGACAAGTACGGCAGCCAATACTTTACGCTTGTCGGTGGCCGAGTAAATGAGGGTGAAACCTTAGAGCAAGCTTTAAGGCGAGAAATTGAGGAAGAAACTGGTCTTGAAGTAACGGAAGCTCGGCTTGTCTTTACCGAAGAATACGAAGCGCCTTATAACTCACAGTATATTTATTTATGTAAGGTGGCCTCGCATGGTGGTGTGGCAATTGGCGAAGCATCAGAAGAGGGACTAATGAATCGCTTAGACATGAATATTCATACACCAGTTTGGTTGTATACTCAGAACTTTTCCAAGGTCCAGTTTAGAACACCGGCCTTGCAGACAGCACTAGTTAAAGCCCTGAAAGACGGCTTTCCGGACAATCCAGTAAAACTTTAGGATCATTTGGTATACTAAACCGCATACTCAAGGAGGGTAAATTGGCCAAAACGAAGCTTAGTCATAGAATTTTTGCAACTATATTAGCTTTATTATTTTTAGTTACATCACTTGGCTTCAGTGGCGTCGTTATCTGGCAAATGTTTCACCACAAGGATGAAAGTCAAACTACACAAAGTCAAACGAAAGGAAATACTTTGGAAGGTACTAAACTAAATAATTTTCAACCGATGCCCAAAATAGAACAGCTACAGAACGTCGACTTAAAGGAAGGGAATGGCGAAACGGTTAAGCCCAATGCAACCGTAACGGCTCATTATACCGGAGCGGTTGCCGCTACTGGCGTCATATTTCAGAGTTCGCATGACAGCGGACAGCCAGTCCAGTTTCCTTTAAACGGTGTAATTCCAGGTTGGTCGCAAGGCGTGCCCGGTATGAAAGTCGGCGGCACCAGGCGTTTACTGATACCAGCTAGCCTTGCTTACGGAGCAAATCCGCCGCCGGGCTCCAATATTCCGCCTAACGCTGACTTAGTATTTGACATTGAACTAACAAGCGTGCAAAATCCATAAGCGAACCGTGCGAGAGGCTCATAAATAAACATAAGAAGTAAAGGAAAAAACAACACCTTAAACGGCTGTCATTAACACAACATATAGGGTATTGCATTGCGGTGAATGCGCTATATATAATAGAAGCGATAAGAAAAAATCAAATAGCAAAAGGAAAGCAACTATGGTCAAAAACATTACTATTTTTACTACCAACACCTGTGCCTACTGCGGCATGGTGAAGAAATTCTTGCAGACCAAGGGGTACAACTACGACGAGGTCAATTTGGACACACAGCCTGAGCGTCAGGCTGAAGCTTATCAGATGAGTGGCCAGCTAGCTGTACCGGTAACTGTGGTAACCAAGCAAGACGACTCAAAACAAGTTGTCGTTGGCTACAATTTAGCTCAATTAGTTCCAGCAGTCAGCTAAATTCATTCTAGTCAGCGCATTGCTACGTCAAAATCTGTGTGCTTCGCTCAGCGTATGTTTCAAATACGCCTCACTGCAGTACTCAATTTTTCCTTGCACTGCATCAACCTAGAATAAATTTTGCCTGTAAGTAATTCAGCTTTAGAATGAATGAGAATGAACGAAAGTAAAAATAAGCACGAGCTAGTCATAATTGGGGCGGGGCCGGCAGCGCTGTCAGCGGCGCTATATACCACCCGTGAGGATATTGATACGGTTTTGTTTGAAAAGGGGGTGATTGGCGGCTTAGCGGCAGTAACGGATTGGGTAGATAACTATCCGGGCTTTCCTAAAGGCATCTCCGGCTTAGAACTGGCTGACAACCTCCAAAAGCAGGCTGAACGCTTCGGAGCGCTTATTGAGCTTGGCGAAGTAATTAGCGTCAAGGATGAGGGTGAGTATAAACATTTAGCGACAACTAGCGGTGACTACTATGCTAGGGCGGTGTTGATAGCCACCGGCAGCGACTATAAGAAAATTGGTGTACCTGGTGAGCAGGAGTTTTACGCACGGGGCGTGCATTATTGTGCAACCTGCGACGGCGCCTTTTACCGCGATAAACAGTTAGTAGTAGTAGGTGGCGGCAATTCAGCTATCCAGGAGTCAATTTTTCTAACTAGATTTGCTTCCCATATAGACATTTTAGTGCGCAGCGATAAACTGCGAGCTTCTGATGTACTGGAGCATGAGCTGGAAAAACATAAGGATAAGATTACAGTTCACTTTAATACCACAACAGATGAGATAGCAGGTGAGGACAACAAGGTTTCTAAAGTTATTGGTACTGATAAAACAAGCGGGAAGAAGGTAGACTTTGCAACCGATGGTGTGTTCGTGTTCGTGGGCTTATCCCCGAACAGCCAATTTCTTAAAGGCTCACCCATTGCGCTGGATGAGATTGGCTTTGTTAAGACTGACGCTACATTGCACACCAATATGAAAGGCGTGTTTGCAGCTGGCGATATCCGCTCTGGTGCCACAATGCAAGTGGCCAGCGCCGTAGGCGAAGGCGCCACGGCGGCCCTGATGATACGGAAATATTTGGAAGAACCGGCTTAACGACGAGCGTTCTTTCTGCCGGCGTAAGTCCTTTCGTCACGAGCGCTTATAGCGAGAATGCCGATAGTCCTATCATCAAGACGAACGAATTCAATCCTGGTTTTTCTGGCCGTTTTGGAGTGACGCGTAACACCAGGTGCATCGCTTGGTTTATAGCGCCTGAGGGCCATAGGGTGGGGGATTTCATCATCGTCCGAGACACTGACTAATGTAGCTCGCTCCTTCATCGTACCTTTTAGAATGTCGTTTTTTGGCACTTGTCTTAAGTATTCCAGTGCCACTTCCATATCTTCTTTAAGCATAGGAACGCCAGGATAATCACCTACGTAATCGTTGATGAGTTCTTCTACGGGTATTTGGCTTCGCACGTAGGAGTCAGCCCCTTCAATAGTTCGCTTTGTGAGGACAACCAGATCTAACAATTTAATCTCTTCAGAATTCGTTTCGAGGTCATCATCGGAGGATGCTTCTACGCCAGACATTGTATGTGGTTGATGGCGTGTTTTAACTTTTGCCCTTACGATGTCGAGTTTGCTCATTGTATTGCCTGGAATAGGGCTAGGCGCCCAGACAGTAAAATCCGTCCATAACGCGCTTAAATCTTCAAGGCTGGCTTCTTCAGGAGAAAGTATGACACAATCATTAAGTTTCCCTAATATACTTTCAGTAAAGCGAGCTTCATTTTCTTGAAAGAATTTACTGAACCCTTCAGCTAATTCAGGAGGCCAATCAGCCGGAATAGCCGCAACTGTTTCTACGACTTCAGAATCTGAGGTTCGGCTTCCGCTTTTTTGCGATTCATAGGCAGATAAAAATCTAAGGACCCTGTGTTGTCTAGGCCATCTTTCCTCGTTGTTTAAACACTCTAAAAGATAATCTCTTTGTATAGCTGCTTTACGCTCTTCGTTGGTAGTTCGTAAGGCTTCAAGAATGAGTGCATTACTTTTGTTTTGTTCCAGGTCTTGTGCTAATGCTAAAAAGAGGCCTTCTTGGATCGTATCAGGTTCATCGGCTTCACTTATTTCGGCAACGGTTCGTATCAATAGATTTGCCATATTGCTGTCAGTTTTGACCGGGTCCAAGAACCTCTCTCTAAGGCCTAAAACAGCGGCTCTTTGATGTTTAAAAGGCCCTACGTATAAATCTACTATTTTTAGAATACTTCCTTGTAAGTCAGGATGAGTAGTAAAGTTAGCCATTAATTCAAAGCGATCTTCAATAGGCAGGTCATTAATAGCAAAGTATGAGGCTAGTTTTAGTGTGAATCCGTCAGCGGCTCTTGCATATTTTGTACCCTGGTAGGCACGGTAACCTTTTCTGTTGGCGGCCGAAAAATTTGGTGCTGTGGAACTATCTTCCCAGTCTGGTATTATCAATGGCTCGTAGGCACGAATACTTGTAAGGCCATCAAATGCACTCAAAGTCGAGCTGAGCCCGGTAAGTGACATTTGCAGATCAGGATCCAATAAGGAAATAAATTGATCAGTTGAAGAAGAATGAAAACTTGGTTCAATATCTGTCAAATCATCCATTTATGTAACTCTACCATATTATATACATTTAGCAAGGGCGTTGTGAGAAATTTCGTTTACAGGATGAAGTTACTAGAGCATGCTAGGGGCTATGGCAACGAAGTCATTTGATATTTTTAGTTTTTGTATTTTGCATACCCAGACTGACCGCTGGCTGCGTACTCAGATTGCAGCGGCCCTGAAAGAAGTGCCGCTTACAGCCATGGAGTGGTTGCTGCTAGAAGCTGTCGACAAAGAAGGCAGAGCCGGCTTTACGGTTACTGAAGCTGCGACATTACTTGGGGTAAGCTTACCTCAAGTTACGGCCTTAGTGCACCGTTTGCAGCGACAAGGCGCGATTACCCAGCAGCCTTCCATCGAGGACGGACGCAATCGGTGCTTGCAAAGTACTTCTAAAGGTCAAAAACTTTGCATCAAGGCGAATATTCGTGTGGGCGATGCGCTAGTAGAACAGTTGAAACAAACTTCTCATCTCAAATCATATATTTTCCAGCTACAAACGATTAGTGCTACCTAAATAGAGGTGTAGCCCGGGAAATCATCTATTACCAAGCGATGCCGTTCAATTCCTTTCGCCAACAAATCTTTCTCAAATGTCTTTATCATCGGTTCAGGGCCGGACAAATAAAGCATTTTGCCGTTGGTTGAACCAACCAGCTCTAAAATTTTATCCGCCGACAGTGAACCCGTCTTGCCATGCCAGTCAGGCGGCGGTTCTTTTAGAAGTAACTCAAACTTCTTAACTGATGACTCAAACAAAGGCTGAAAGGCTACCTCTTCGAGACGATTAGCGCCATATATTAAATGGATATTGCGCTGTTCGCCGCTGTCTTTCAGCCACTTAATCATGCTATGAAAAGGTGTGACGCCAATGCCGCCCGCTACAAAAATAAGCGGAACTGAAGAGTCTTTCGGCAGCACGAAGTCACCCATTGCATCTGCCCAATTCAGCTCAGTACCTTTAGGTAGCTGCCAAAGCGTTTGTTTAAATGTGCTTGGATGCTCAGAGGCTAACTTAGTCGTAATACTGAGTAACTGGTCGGTTGGTGAAGAAGAAATTGTAAACCAGTGCTTGATGCCACGATCATCAGGATTATCATGCCGTACAGTTAGTTCGGTATATTGTCCGGCAGTGTAGTCAAAGTCGCGCTCTGGCTTAAACCAAAAAGTGCGAATATTTAACGCTTCGTCTTCGGTGTGGTCTAAGATAACTTTCATAACGTATAGTGTACAATACGACAAAAGGTTATAGGTAAGGGGCTATAGGTTATAGTAAGAACACTAGAAACTAGTAGCTAAAACCTATAAACTGTTCGACGAAGGAGAACAATTTATGACTTATTTATCATATGGTGACACCGCTCCGAATGTGGTCAATGTTGTCGTCGAAATTCAAAAAGGCAGCCGGAATAAGATTGAGTTTGATAAGCAAACAAACCACCTATTCCTTGATCGAGTAAACGGCACCTTTCTGGGCTATCCTGCTGACTATGGTTTTATTCCAGATACGCTTTGTGGGGACGGCGACCCTCTCGATGCATTGCTAATTATTGATGAATCATTGCCTCATGGCACATATGTTTCAGTACGGCCAATCGGCGTACTTTATTTTGAAGACGACGGCGAATTGGATGAAAAACTTATCAGCGTAGCTGTTGATGACATAAGTAAGGACCACATTAAAACAGTTGATGATTTAGGTGATGCCTTCAAGAAAAATATCGAACATTTTTATAAGCACTACAAGGACTGGAAAAAGAACTGGAACGGAGTTAGTGCTGTGCTCAAAGGTTGGGGCGGTCCAGATGAAGCTAAAAAAGTTATTACTGAATCGATTGAACGCGCCAAAAAAGAAGCATGATTACCGAAGTAGTCCAGAAAGCAATAGTTTTCAATAAAGCTGGCAATATTTTAATGTTACGCCGGAGCAAAACAGATGTGCGGCGTCCGCTTCAATGGGACTTACCAGGCGGTATGCTTGAAAAAGGCGAGGAACTTCTGGCTAGTATTGGTCGCGAAATCAAAGAAGAAACTGGAGTTGAAGCAAGTCATCTATCACCGGTGTATAGCAAAACAGAAATCCGCACCTGGATTGATGGAAAAGATGAAATCACAAACAACGTGGTCTTCATTTTTTATACTGCCCGAACTTCTTCTAGTGAAGTATCACTAAGCTATGAGCACGATAAATTTCAATGGGAGATATTAGAAAAGGCGGTTGAGCAATATAAATATCCTTTGCACAAAGAAGTTCTAAACTACATAATCAGCAAAAAGCTTCTGCAAGCTTCTTGAGCTTCTTTCTATAAGCATATACAATAACCTCTATAGTACTAATGCTTACGAGAGGGCAATAACCAATATGAAAACGAGGGTGGCGATTAATGGGTTTGGCCGGATTGGCCGAAACGCCTTTAAGATTGCATTTGAGAGGGCTGATTTAGATATCGTGGCAATCAATGATTTAACAGATACCAGAACATTGGCGCATCTGCTAAAGCATGACAGTAACTATGGTGAGTATGAAGAAGAAGTTAAGTGGGATGAATCTCATTTAATTGTTAAAGGCCAAGCTATCAACATACTGGCCGAAAAAGACCCAGCAAAGCTACCCTGGCGAGAATATGATGTAGACATTGCGATTGAAGCGACCGGCCGTTTTGTAACCCACGACGATCTTAAAAAGCATTTGGCCGCTGGCGCCAAAAGAGTAGTACTATCAGCTCCAGAAAAACACGAGCATTATCATGATACGTTTGTTATGGGTGTGAACGAACAGGACCTTAAGCCGGAACACGATATCATTTCCAACGCCTCTTGTACCACTAACTGTATTACCCCAGTAGCAGCGGTTATCGAAAGCGCCTTTGGCATTGAAAAAGCCATGATGACGACAGTACATAGCTACACTGCCAGCCAGGTGCTCCAAGACGCACCAGCCAAAGACTTGCGTGAGGCCCGCAGCGCCGCCGAAAACATCGTACCCACCACGACTGGTGCTTCAATTGCGGCCGCTAAGGCCCTGCCTGCTCTAGAAGGAGTATTTGGAGGTATGAGCGTGCGCGTACCGACGCCGGTAGTCAGCCTGAGCGATTTTGTAATCATCACCAAAAAGAAGGTAACTGTCGAAGAGGTGAACGAGGCCTTCAGGAGAGCTGCTAAAGAGCCGTTCTACCAGGGGATTTTAACGGTAACTGAGGAAGAGCTAGTCAGCAGTGACTTTATCGGTAACAGTCACTCGGCCATTGTAGATCTTAAACTGACTGCCGTAATAGACGGCAATATGCTCAAAGTAGTAGCCTGGTATGACAATGAGTGGGGCTATTGTAACCGATTAGTGGAGATGACAGCCGAGGCAGGCAAACAACTGCAAAAAACATGAAAATTTTCATTGGGGCGGATCATGGTGGATTTCATCTTAAGAAACGGCTGGTAGATTATTTAGGGCGAAGTGGCTATGAAATTGAGGACGAGGGTAACACTAAACTGGATACCGATGATGATTATCCGCAATTTGCCACTCGCGTGGCTGAAAAAGTGCTGGCCAGTCCGGATAGTGATGCCCGCGGCATCTTAATTTGTAAGGGCGCCCAGGGTATGGGTATGGCAGCTAACCGCTTCAAAGGCATCCGTGCTTCGGTTGTATGGGACGTCCATGAAGCCTATATGACTCGCAATGACAACAACAGTAACGTGCTTTGCCTCTCCGCCCGCCTTTTTTCAGAGGATAATGAGACTGTGCATAGTATTCTCAACACATGGTTACAAACGCCGTTCAGTGAGGCTGTGCGTCATCATCGCCGGATAGAAGAACTGGACCAGCTGGGGTGAACCATGGTTATATGTCCATCCATTACTGCTAACGACGCCCATACATTTCGCACCCAACTAGAGAACGTCGAGACCTTTGCGACACGTATTCATTTTGACTTTATGGATGGCCTATTTACTGCTTCTATGTCTCCGCCTTTGGACCAAGCTTGGATACCGGAGGGTGTAGCAGCTGATTTACATCTTATGTATAAGACGCCAGCTAAAATTCTGGATAAAGCCACCAAATTGAACCCAAAGCTCATCATTGTACAAGCCGAAGCCGAAGGCAATCTAGTGGAGATGGCTCAGGTTCTTAGACATACCAACATAAAAGTTGGCGTGTCACTCTTACAAAAGACCGACCCGAAAGTTTTAAAAAAGGGCCTAAGCTACATCGACCACGTACTTATCTTTTCAGGTAAACTTGGTTTTTTTGGTGGAACGGCAGATTTGGGTTTGCTTCACAAAGTTAAGCAGCTTAAGAAATGGAAGCCAGAGCTGGAGATTGGTTGGGACGGGGGGATTGATGACCATAATATTAGCCGCTTGATAGAAGGTGGGGTAGATGTTCTGAATGTTGGTGGCTTTATTCAAAGAAGCCCCAGTCCAGCTAATGCTTATGCTACACTTTATAAGATAGCCAACGGGGTAAAAAAGTGAAAAAACTGACACTGAAGCAGTTAGAATTAAAGGCTGACGAGATACGCCAGGATATTATCAAAATGCTGGAAGAAGCCGGTAGCGGCCATAGTGCCGGGCCGCTGGATCTGGCAGATATATTTACGGCACTTTATTTCGATGTTCTCAATTATGATCCGAAAAAGCCAGACTGGAAAGATCGTGACATCTTACTACTCAGCAATGGACATTGCGCCCCGGTGTTATATGCAACTATGGCACACGCCGGTTACTTTGACCGTAAAGAACTACGGACGCTTAGGAAATTTGGCTCGAGATTACAGGGACATCCCGAGCGTCTAAAATTGCCAGGACTTGAAAATACCACCGGACCCCTAGGTTCTGGCCTAAGTCAGGCCTGTGGTATGGCTTTGGCCTTGCGCATGAACAAAGAAACGCACCGTTGGATTTATGTCATTACAGGTGACGGCGAACTTGATGAAGGCAATAACTGGGAAGCAATCATGCTGGCTGCTAAGTATAAGCTGACTAACATAATTGCCATTGTAGACAGGAACAACATCCAGATTGATGGACCGACAGAGGTGGTTATGCCACTCGAGGATCTTAAGGCCAAATGGGAAAGTTTTGGTTGGCACGTTATTGAGATTGACGGCAATGACATTGAGGCTGTTATTGATGCTTGCGCTATGGCGCGGGCCATCGTAGAAAAACCGGCTGTTATTATTGCGCATACTGTTGCGGGAAAAGGCGTCGATTTTATGGAGTACGACTTCCACTGGCACGGCGTTCCTCCTAATCATGAACAAGCTATGAAGGCGTTGCATGAGCTCAGAACACTAGAGGGTAGGATTGAATCAGAGCATGAATGATCTATATCTAATAAATTTTGATGTAAAACCTGAAGTAGAGCCTATGAAAAAAGGGTACGGCCGGGGGCTAATTGAGGCAGGTAAAGAAAACAAAGAGATTGTGGCTGCCTCATCAGATGTCTCTGGCTCAACTGGAACCGACGTGTTCGCCAAAGAGTTTCCTGATCGATTTATAGAGGTAGGTATCGCCGAGCAGAACTTGGTTACGCTTGGTTCCGGCATGGCCGCTATGGGTAAAGTTCCATATGTGGCTGCCTATGCTGCTTTCAGTCCAGGTCGAAACTGGGAGCAGATACGTACCACGATTTGCATTAATAATCGTCCAGTCAAAATTATAGGTACGCACGCCGGCATATCTGACGCCCCAGATGGAGCAACGCATCAGGTGCTAGAAGACATAGCTTTAATGCGAGTGCTGCCTAATATGACGGTCATAGTACCTTGCGACAGTAATGAAGCACAAAAAGCAGCGCGTGTAATTGCCGGCTACAAGCACCCCGTATACGTGCGTATTGCGCGGGATGATACTGCCATTATCACAACCGATAAGACGCCTTTCGAAATAGGGAAAGCCTATGTCTACGACAAGGGGAGCGATGTATCAATTATCAGCACTGGTCGAATGACGTATTATGCAATGTTGGCGGCTGAAAAACTATATAAAGCCGGGATTGATGCCGAAGTGGTACATGTTCCGACCATTAAACCCTTGGACAACCAAACAATTCTAAGCAGTGTTCGCAAAACCAGAGCCGTCGTAACGGCCGAAGAAGGCCAAAAAAGCGGCGGTTTAGGGGGAGCGGTTGCTGAACTTTTAGGCGAAGAATTGCACGTCCCGATTAAACGTGTGGGCGTTAGTGATCGCTTCGGCGAGTCCGGTAAGCCTGATGAGCTTTTTGAAGCACTGGGTTTGAGTGCCAAGCACGTTGAACTTGCCGCACATTGGGTAGTGGGGCAGAAGGAAAAGCATGGCCGTTGATATTGAGCAAATACGGGCTAATTGTACTAAAGCCCGCGCGGCTTACGAACGGGCTGCTAAAGAGCATTTTGCGCTAGGTGCTTTCAATCTTGACAATCAAGAAACGCTCAAAGCAGTCGCTCAAGCAGCCGCCAACAAACAAGCCCCCGTTTTGGTCGAAGTAAGTCATGGCGAAGTTCAGGCCCTAGGACTTGATAACGTCCGCGATATGGTGGATAACTATAAAGCTGATTATGGCATTGAGATGTATATCAATCTTGATCACTCGCCTTCTGTCAGTGATGCTATAGATGCCATTGTGGCCGGTTTTGAATTTATTCATATAGACATTTCGCAGGCTAATCATGAAGCTAAGCTTGAAGAAATTATTGATGCCACCAAGCAAGTGGTCCAAGCTGCCAAGCTAACTGGCGCTCTTGTAGAGAGCGAGCCGCATTACTTTGGCGGCAGCTCTAACCTTTACAAAGAAAAGATTGATTACGCCGAGATCAAAAAAACATTCACTAAACCAGACGAAGCCAAGGATTTTGTCAGTAAGACTGGGGTTGATACATATGCCGCAGCAATCGGCAATCTTCATGGCCAATATCCGACGCCGAAGATGTTAGATCTCAAACTACTGCAAGAGGTTCGTGATGTCCTTAAGTGCCATATAAGTCTGCATGGCGGTAGCGGCACGCCAGGACACTATTTTATAAAAGCAGTTCAGATTGGCGTAACCAAGATCAATATTAACTCTGACATGCGGGTAGCTTACCGAAAAACATTAGAAAGAGTTCTCAAAGAAGAACCCGGAGAGTATGCCGTCGTAAAGCTTATGGATAAGGTGGTTGATGCTGTCCAGGCGGTCGTGGAAGAGAAAATCGACATGTTTAATGCCAGCGGTAAGGCTGTTGTTTAGGTGGTTTTTTGCATGCATAAAGTGATGACTTTTGTCAAAAACAGGGAAATTCCGACAAAGCGTAATGAAGAATTACGGTGCGGAGGAAGTTCATTTGTTTTGGGCAAAAAGGGCTCTTTATGCGGTGAAAAATCACCTAAGCGACGGCCTCAGGCTGTGCTAGACTAAACGAAATGAGTGGGACACAGACACAATTTAACGTTCTAGCCGTCGGCGATGTCGTTACTGATGCTTTTATAAAACTGCTAGATGATCAGGCCAAAATGAGTAAAGACGAAGACGGTAAATGGCTGACAATACCTTTTGGCGTCAAAATACCGTTTGATCACGCAGAAATTGTGGAGGGAGTAGGTAACGCCAGTAATGCGGCAGTGGCAATGTCACGACTTGGGCTTAAAAGCGGGTTTGTGACTAATGTTGGCGGCGATCAATATGGCCGAGATATCATAACAGCGTTACATAAAAACGGTGTTGACACACGGTTCATACGAATTAATCCTGACCAGCCAAGCCACTATCACTATGTACTGTGGTACAAGGAGGAACGGACTATCCTTGTGAATAGTGTGCAGTATGAATATCATTGGCCGCATTTTCGACCTTCGGAGATACCAGAGTGGATATATTTCTCTTCAATAGGTAAATATGCGGCCGATATGCACCATGACATTGCTGACTGGCTGGTTGACCATCCAGAAGTTAAAATGGCCTTTCAGCCTGGCACGTTCCAAATTGATATGGGTGCCAAGCGACTGGCTAAACTTTATCAACACACTGAAGTTTTAATTGTTAATCGTGAAGAGGCAGCTGAAATATCCGGCGGTGAACACGGTAATCTGCATGAACTTCTGGATAAATTGCATGAACTCGGGCCAAAAATAGTGGTCGTTACGGATGGTCCAGAAGGAGCTTACGCCAGTGACGGCAGTCATCGCCTAAAAATGCCGGCTTATCCTGATCCTAAACCACCATTTGAGCGGACGGGCGCCGGCGATGCTTTCTCGGCGACATTTGTGGCGGCATTAATGAAAGGCAGTAACCTTGAGGGAGCATTACAGTGGGCACCAATAAATTCAATGAGTGTGGTGCAGTATGTTGGCGCCCAAAAAGGGCTGCTTAACCAAGAACAATTAAGCCATTATCTAGAGCGCTCACCTGACTGGTATAAGCCCTCATCTTTCTAAGCATGGAGCTTTACTGGGTTTGCCGAAGGTGTTATGCTTATGGCAAAGGTTGGAATAAAAATGCTTCACCTGAAAACCAATATAAAAAGCTTTTCGATGGGGGCACGCCAGCATGTCAAATGTACTAGCTGACCTATTAGGAGCGTCTGAGCCGGGTTTTAGCTTAAGCCTACGGCGGTTAGAGCGAGCCTGCGGACACCCTAGTGCAGACATACGCTTGACTTCTGAAGTTTTGAGTAGAGCTCACGAGGCAATGCGTAATCTTAGTCTTGATCCACAAGATACGACAAGTATTGAACTCTATCGTGCCTTAATGTTGAAAGTAGAACAGGACGAAAAAAAACTGAGAAAGCAACTCAGTCTTGCAGACACGATTTCTCTTGATAAACTTGTTCCTCAAGTCATTAAAAGCCTAGACCAATTGAAATTGCCCAAAACTATCTGGGCTCTTAAAAGCACTGTGGCTAAGAGCTTAATTCAAGCCGCTCCCCCAAAAAAATTAATGAAGCAGCTTGGCTATCGCTCGCTTGACTCTCTGCTTAAAAGAGAAGCGCCGGCAGCAATTGCGTCTGCCGCTCTAGTCAGTGAAGGGAGAGCATGGCGAGAGAAGTTTTACGCTAACTATAAGAGGTTGAAAACGACTGATTGTGAAACACGTGACGTTCAATTATTGATACTCTCAGGCCAACGTTGGCAACGCTTTTATGCTCGTCAAGCTCAACTTAAACGGCGTTTGCTTTTACCGGTGCCGGAGCTCGGCAGCATTGTTATTTTGCCACTTGAAACTACCGTTTTGCCCGGAGCGGCCTTGGCACTCCTTTTATCGCTGGTCTATCACATCAATAAGCTTCGCTCTATAAGTGCGCAAGTGAAACTCGAACAAGTTAAACCCCAGTTTGGCTTGCATGCAGTAGCTATTTGGCGAGGCCGAACTATGCCAATAGCTTATATTGCTAATCAGCCGTTGTACTTTGATACAGTAAGACGATATTTGGCCGGTCACTCGGCTGCCATGTTTCCAGAATTGTTTGATCCCCATTTGCAGATGGAAGACGTTCAATATAGCGAACCGGAAGCAGCACTGGTTGGCATTGATCCCGATTTTGCTTTCTGGCAAAAAGTTAATCCAAGTGGTATGAGCGGTAAAGAAGGACCAGTTTCCCTGAACGCGCTTGATGCTGCCGTCAATTATTGCAATAAGCTCTCTTTTGAACGGCGTTCACTAAGCTTTTTGCAAGAAGCGCTCAATCAAGAGTTATTACTACGTTATTTGCATAGCCCATTGATTCTGGATCGTGTTATGAGGCAACTAGAATCAGAACCCGTTAGGCAACAAACCATGATGGGGTCGTTTGCATGAGTAAAACGGGTGGGTTTAAAAAGAAACGTCTGCAATATTCCATCTGTATTTCAGGTGCTGCGGCTGGTAAAACAGTAGCAAGTTCCAGCAGGCTTGCTGAAGAGCTCGGGGCAGCCATTGCCAAGGCCGGGCACATCCTAACTACCGGCGCCACGGTTGGGTTACCCTACTACGCGGCAATGGGGGCTAAAAAGGCTGGTGGTAGTAGCGTTGGCTTTTCGCCCGCCAGTTCATTGCGCGAACATCTTCGCAAATACCACCTGCCATACAATTGCTTTGATTTCATTAACTTTACCGGCATGAATTATGTTGGTAGAGATTTGTATTTAGTACAGTCTAGCGATGCAGTTATAACAGTTGGCGGGCGGTTCGGCAGCTTACATGAGTTTACTTCAGCGCTTGAATCTGGCAAGCCATGCGGTGTATTAATTGGCAGCGGCGGTACGGCCGACCTCATACCGTCACTACTTAAGACACTTGAACCGCCGCACGATGATATAGTGGTCTATGATGACAATCCGGAGCGTCTGGTGAAGCGTATTATCGAAATAATAGACGTCGAATACACGGATATACGCAAGCATCTAGAAGAGCGCGATGAGTATTGGTTTTTGGAGAAGCCTAAGCTGCCGCGGTCGGGATGATATACTAAGCATAAGGAGTTAGTATGAAGAATCAAAAAGGTTTCACGGTTGTAGAAGGGTTGTTAATTTTTGCTATCGTAGCAGTTATAGGCTTTGCTGGATGGTTTGTGTATAGTTCACAAAAAAAGACCAATGATACGCTTAATAAAACTGCTCAAGGTCAAGGGGAGGCCCAGAAAGCAATCCCAAAAACTACGATTACGCCCCTTAAGGATCAGACAAAATACCTTGAAATAAAAGAGTGGGGTGTCGAGATACCACTGTATGCAGACGTAGAAGATGCATACTATACCTATAAAACCATTAAATCTGATAGCTATGACTCTGTAGCATATCTGGGCACCAAATCATTAACTGCTATGGATGCGCAATGTGCCCCAGATAATATAGGTGTTTCAAGTGTCTTTAGACAATCAGTCGTAACCCATGATGATAATGAAAAAAAAGCTGATCCTACTTTCTATGAGGTGGGCGACGTGCATGTTGGAAATTACTATTATGGCTATGGGCAAGCGCAAGCCGGTTGCAGTGACTCAGCTAGTAAACAACAAGCAACAGATGCAGCGCTTTTCAAGGTAGCTTACAAGAATATTATGGCTATACAATAGATTCCCATTGCTAGCTTGTTACAATTGATGCGTGAGTAAATTTAAACTTAGTGCGCAGTTTAAGCCGACCGGTGATCAGCCCACAGCGATTGCGGCCCTGACCGAAGGCCTAAGAAAAGGCACTAAAGAGCAGGTTTTGCTGGGCGTAACGGGCTCCGGTAAAACTTTCACAATGGCGAATGTAGTTCAACATATTCAAAAACCAACGCTGGTTCTGTCACATAATAAGACGCTGGCTGCTCAGCTTTATAATGAATTCAAAGCCTTTTTTCCTGACAACGCAGTCCATTATTTCGTTAGCTACTTTGATTATTATCAGCCAGAAGCTTATATTCCTCGCTCTGACACCTACATTGAGAAAGATTCGCAAATTAATGAGGAAATTGATAGATTGCGTCATGCTGCTACAGATGCGTTATTATCGCGGCGGGATGTGCTCATAGTGGCCAGCGTAAGCTGCATTTATGGTATTGGCTCAGTTGAAGACTATGGCAACTTGGCAGAGGTAGTAAAAACGGGTGAGCGCAAAGTGCGTGACAAGCTATTGCGCCATCTTACGGACATTCAGTACCAGCGTAATGACATAGATTTTCATCGCTCTACATTTCGTGTTCGTGGCGACGTGGTAGATGTGTTTCCGGCTGGGGAGGAGATGGCCTACCGTATTGAATTTTTTGGTGATGAGGTGGAGCGTATTACCAGGATTGATCCTCTGACAGGGGAAGTCCTAGCCAATCTTGATGAGCTACGCATTTTTCCTAGTAGTCATTATGTAACACCTGAAGCAAAGCTAAAGGTTTCGCTTGGCAAGATTCAAAGCGAGCTGGAGGAACGCCTGGCCTGGTTTAATAAACATGGGAAACTGCTTGAGGCACAGCGTCTGCAGCAGCGCACTAAGTTTGATCTGGAAATGATGGAGGAGACAGGCTTCGTAAAAGGTATTGAAAATTACAGTCGATATCTCACCAACCGTGAACCAGGTGAACAGCCGGCTACCTTACTGGATTATTTCCCGGACGATTACCAAATGTTTATTGATGAATCACATATGACGATTCCGCAGGTGCGCGGTATGTACAACGGTGATAGGGCTCGCAAAGAAGTGCTGGTAGAGCATGGCTTCCGTTTACCCAGTGCGCTCGATAATCGGCCTCTGACCTTTACTGAATTTGAACGGCATATAAATAAAGTGATCTATGTAAGCGCCACGCCGGCTGAATATGAGCTGTCACGTAGCTCTAAGCCGATTCAGCAGGTTATTCGCCCGACCGGACTACTTGATCCACAAATTGAAGTCCGGCCCATTGAAGGTCAAATCGATGACCTTATTAGTGAAATAAAAGCCACAGTTGATAAACGCCAACGTGTGTTGGTAACAACTTTGACTAAACGTATGTCCGAAGATCTGACAGACTATCTGAAAGAACTTAACATCAAGGTAACCTACCTACATAGTGATGTGGAAACATTAGAGCGAACCGATATCTTGCGAGATTTGCGCTTAGGCGTATATGACGTGGTAGTGGGCATCAATTTGTTACGCGAAGGCTTGGATCTGCCTGAGGTTAGTTTGGTCGCTATTTTGGATGCTGATAAAGAAGGCTTTTTAAGAAGCGAGCAAGCGTTGATTCAAACAGTCGGCCGGGCCGCTCGACATATCGAGGGTAGAGTAATTATGTACGCTGATCATGTGACAGGGAGCATGCAGCGCACTATTGATGAGACTAAACGGCGTCACAAAATTCAAGAAGCTTATAACAAGAAGTATGGCATAACACCAACAGGTATAGCTAAGTCTATCGAAAAGGGCATGCGCCCAGACTTGCCCGAGGAGGCTAAGAGAGCCAGACTAGACCTTAGGAAAATTCCCAAAGATGAATATGGACACCTAATTAAAGACCTAACAGCTCAAATGGAACTAGCCTCAGCTAACCTTGAGTTTGAAAAGGCAGCCGAGCTACGCGACATCATTACAGATATTAAAAGTAAGCTTTAAGCAGCTAGGCCAACTTAGACGCTATGACGGGCTTCAAAGACCATTAGACCGCGCTGAACCCTTGTTTCGTCACTCATAATGCCATCAATATGCCCATAGTCCGGGTTGACACCTATGCGCATATTACGAAACATATGCCTTAGTGTCTCTGCGGTCTTGTAGGGTTTGCTATCCCAGTCCTTTCCAAATAAATCAACCGTTAGAGACTGCTCTGGGTCTATGTGTTCAGGAAATTCCCCAGTCTCGCCACTTGTTAAGCGTGGTATAACAATGCCATGATGGTGCATATCCTTGCGACTTACAGTGCCACGCTTATCTAATAATTCCTGTCGTGAAGCGTGGAGCCCCCAACGAACACCGCTGGCTGCCATGCCACCCAGTCTTATAGCTATTTTGTGTGGTTGTCTCCAGTTTATAGCATCCATATAGCAAATAGCTGTTAAATAACCATCAGGTATAGGAAATCCGTAAGCTCGTTGAAGTGCTAACAGGCAAAGGCCTTTCATAGCGGCTTGTGATTCGCCGTAAGCCCGCATTTCCAGAATTTTACCAAGAATGCCCGAGAGTTCTACTTGACGAACTACACCCATGGTTTCATTGGCGTCTTGAGCCAAAGTAAGGGCTTTAACGGTTGGCCCATGGTAGCGCGGTACACCTTTTAATATGACAGCTAAACCATCTTCCATCATCTCTCTTGCAACGCCGTCGTTATGGCTTT
>CAYVSP010000009.1:0-31394 GCA_964453655.1 uncultured Candidatus Saccharibacteria bacterium | reverse complement strand
ACTGGTGTTGTTAGACTTGGACTATTCGCAAAAACAAGTGCGCCACCGGAACCCGTTTCGTCGGAAATAACTCCGGCAAGTTGCGATGAAGTTGTAGAAGCAAAAACCGAAAGATTATCGCTTTTACGCGGTACTACAGTCGTGTCAATGGCCACACTATCGGCAGCTACGCTAATACCTGTACCTGCTCCTACATCAATAGTGCTGCCGGTCTTAGTTAATCCGGCACCAGCTGTTACTTGTCCCAAAGAAGTAAATTGAGTAAATGTTAAGCTCGTTGAACCTAACGTGATTGGACCATCGGTGGAGAGTACCCAGCCTGTATCGGCATTAGCTGTTCCCTCAGTAACAAATACCGCTATTCCCGGCGTCACTTCGGCTGTGGTGTCGGCGTCGGTTGCCCGGGTGGCCGCACTGGCTGCACCATTCCAGACGTAAATACCGTTTTGGCTTCCCGTACTTTGATCTTTAGCCAGAAAGCGATCGCCAGAGCTCATTGAAACACCGTCAATAGTGGCGCCAGGCCCCGAAATTGTTAAATTACCCGTTGAAGCAGCTCTTACCGCAGGTTTCCAGGCGATACCTACAGCAGCGGCATCTACATAACCTTTGGTTGCAGCATCTGTTGCACTAGATGGGGTTGGAACGGTAACTGTACCCGTCAATGTTGGCGAAGCTGCAAAGACTAAGGCGCCTGAACCTGTTTCGTCCGAAATGACTCCAGCTAATTCAGAAGAAGATGTGGATGCGAAGTCAGAAAGTTTATTGGAGGTTAAGGCGATGGTACCGGAAGCGTTAGGAGACGAGAGTGTACGCGTGGTGCTAGTGGAAATACTAGAAGCTTCAAATTTTAGTTGTTTACTGGAATCGCCATCGTCCTGAATTGTAAACACATTATCAGCGACGGTGGATGGCCCAGTAGCTCCGGTTGCACCCGATCCCCCAGCAGGGCCTGTGGCCCCTTGTGGCCCAGTCGCTCCTTGATCACCTGTACGTGAGAAAAACAGCTTAACAGTGTCACTGTTACTGAACGATCCGGAGGAAGTTACGTAAGTAGCTGTGCAGCTGTCCCAGGCTCCGTTATCTGAAATTGTTCCGGCTATCTGAAACACTAAAACGTTGGCTGGGCTGCCATCTTTTACCATTGTCAAGGTGGTTCTGGCTGAGGTAGAAGTACTGTCATCCCAGGTTTGAATTAAGGTGCCAATTGAGTTACTGTCAGCATCGGTTTCACTGATACGTAGAAAGTTAATTGAAGATAACGTGGCTGAATTAAATTTGATACCACCTGAGCCGGGATCGGTATTGCCTGTATCAGTTAAATAAGTGTACTTAATGCCAGCGTTAGCACCGGACGAACCAGTGGCTCCTTGGGTTCCGGTTGCACCGACTGAGCCGGTAGCACCGGTAGGACCTGCTATACCCGTGGCACCGTCAGGACCAGTAGCTCCATCACTGCCGACTGGTCCTGTTGCACCTGTTGCTCCTGTTGTACTGGCGTTTCCTGGCGGACCGGTTGGTCCTGACGGCGTGAAAGTAAGGATTGTGTCAGCAGTAGCACCGTTATCGAGCGCGCCATTATCGGCTATGTGGCTCAAATTAAGTTGACGATAGCCTCCCGCCGGGGTAACAGTTACTGAGTAGGTGCCAAAGTTAGTTGGATTTGCTTGGCTAAAGACCTTTACCACGCCTCCGTTCATGCTATCTAGCCAACTGGTGACATCAACAGTATCACTGTCTTGTAAGTCGACGTACATTTCTGTTGCTGCTGCAAGCGTATTGTTCAGGCGTAATTTACCATTACCAGGATCCCCCGCAGCAGTATTGCTGTCGTAAGTAAACGTAAAGGTATCTCCCCCAGCACGTCCTCTTGGCCCCGTTGCCCCTGTGGCGCCAGATGTACCTTGTGATCCCGTAGCGCCGACTGTTCCAGTAGCACCCTGTGTTCCGGTTGCCCCAATGGAACCACCAGGACCAACCGGTCCAGTTGCGCCCGTTGTGCCGGCAGAACCAGTTACACCGGTAGCACCTTGGATTCCAGTGGCTCCTTGACCACCTGTTGAACCAGTTGCACCACTCGGACCAGTGGCGCCTGTAGTACCTGCCCCGGTCGCACCCGTCGCTCCCGAGCCGCCAGTTGCACCACTCGGACCAGTGGCGCCCGTAGCACCGGCCGGAACACTACTACTTTTAATGGTTCCATCGCTGTTATGGGAGACATTTAAGAAATCATTAAGGACATCGCCCCATGTACCATCATCACCACCTGGATTAGGTAGGCGTGCCATTTTCTAAATTATCCTCACATATGTTTGTATCATCTGTTAGTTCAGATTACGCTAATACTTAGTTTAGTTTAACTTTTTGCCGTGATTAAAACAAGTTTTTTACTCACTTTAGATGAACTGCAAGAACTTCTTAGTTCACAATGTTAAACACTTGGTTGCTGAGATACTTTTTAGGTTTTGCTAGTGTGTCAAAATTACTTCTTAGAACCACCATAGGCAGAGGAACCATATCCGCTGGCTATATGTTGTTTACGGGGAGCATCAAAGCTGATTAGTGTTTTTATAAGACCGCTGATACCAAGTATTGCTAAACCGCCAGCTCCTACATGAGCCAAAAACTGCTTGCGGTTCATCTCTTTATCAAACAGTTTTTTCAAGTTCCGATGTTTAATGTTTGTAACTGGGCTGTCCATAACTTGCCTTAAGCGTAATGCAAACTGCAACAAGCGTCAAGGTTGTTGCATAGACCAAATCTAGGTCGGCAATAAACCGTCTAAGGACAAGCCGCGCTTAAGACTAGACGGCGCGATGTGAATAGACGTTTTTGGCTTAGACAAGACCGCTTTAGGTAAAGCAATGCTATTCGGTTTAACTAATGGTTGCTTAAATGATTTTCGCATAATAATGCCATCGGTTGTTCTAATAGTGCGAACTATCGGTTTTATCGAATTGGGGGTTGCTGGCATAGCTAAAACAGGCGCTGGCTGAGGCACAAAATTGTAACTTGGTGCTGGCGATAAGGCTGGAGTATGTTTCTCTATAGCGGGCTCACTGCTAGGCAGCTTATGCTTGCGGTTCACCATCCATAAAAGTAGTGCCGACAAGTAATACAAAAATACAATCGGCAATGCCACGATAAATTGGGAGATAGGATCATATGTAAACGGTAGAACCAGCGCCAGTGCAAACGAACCGACCACTATATGTTTTTGATAACGCAGTAATTTTCTTGGGCCGATTGGTTTTATCCAGTTTATGAAGAGAATAATAAGCGGAATCTGAAACGCTAGAGCGAAGAGAATGAGGTTATTCATCACATATGATAGATATTCGTTAGCCGAGATGAGCGGTTGTATCTGTTCTGATGAATAGCCTGCAAAGAAATGTAGCGACATGGGAATCATGATGAAAAAGCCGAACGCGATACCACCAAGAGCAAGTAAAAATGAAGAAATAATAATTCGCGCTATTCTGCCTTTCTTGAGCGGTTTAGGCAACGCTGGACTTATAAAAGCTAGTAATTGATATACAATCATCGGCAATGCAATAAACATGCCAATAATCATTGAGAGCTTGACGATAAAATTAAAACTACCAGCTGGTGATGTGTAAAAGAGTGGCGAGCCCAATGGCTTTTGTAGGACCTTGATAATGGGCGCATGAAAAGCATAGGCAATACCGGCACTTATGCCAATAGCCAAGATTACCCACAGTAACCGCTTGCGCAGTTCTTTGACGTGGTCATGAAATGTCTGTGACGGTGTCACACGCCCCACTCCTTAACTTTTTAGAGTTTTGTGTTACTTTTTGGCAGCAGTTTTAGTGGTTGATTTTTCGTCTTCGTCACCACTAAATCCTTTTCGAACTTCTCGGGCTGATTGACCGATACTTCGTGCGATTTCCGGAATTTTCTTTGCGCCAAAGAGCAGCAAGATAATCAATAGTACGATTACCAAATCTTCAGTTTTGCCTAGCATACCCTCTCCATTTATTAATTTCGTTTCTTAGTATAGGTGCTATAATGCTCATTGTAAATAGGTGGCTGGCTGCCCTGTCGAGACATGAAACATAAATACTTTAGCCTGATAGCGAAGTCTTTCAGCCTGGCATTTGCCGGCACACTCTTGTTAGTCAGTACAGCGTTGGCTAGTACATATGGCAGTGGGGCGTATGGAGATTGTAAGTACAGCACTGGCTGCCCACCGGCAGCTTCTTCTTCAACGAGCTCAAATGGTTCATCTTCTTCGGCTGCAACGACGGCGCAAACCACTCAAGGCACAACCATTCTCTTGAATGATTTTCCGGAATACTTTACGAGCGGTAAAACCCTGGACCTGAAAGCAGGAGATGTTATTTGCTTCAATGTTGACAACAACGGTACGGTTGAAAAACACTGCATTACCATCAAAGAAGTTGGAGACACTTATGCAATCGTCACCATTGACTCCAGCCCTACTGAAGTGCGCTTTAATATAGGCGATATCAAGCAATTTGACGTTACTGGTGACAAAAGCAATGATATCGAAATAACTCTGAATAGTATCACTAATAAACAAGCGAATTTTACATTTAAAAATCTGGGCAAGGCTATTAAAACACCGCCTGCTGCAACAGCGGAAGCCGGATCAAAACCGAAAGGTACTAATTGGCTATTGATTAGCTCGATTGTCGCCTTATTTGCCGGGGTCTTATGGTCCTTATGGCTTTGGGGGAGACGGCGGCTAAATAATCGCAATAATATACCACCCCCTGGCACGCCGCCAACTACAACAACATCTAATACAGGTCCGCCTTCACCACCGGCCTCTCCTACGGTTGGACAATTCTAAGCAGGCTGCACTAGCAGCCTAATTATATTTTCCTGATGGTTTGGTCTATTTGTCGTTGCTGGTCACGTTTTTTAAGTGCCTGCCGTTTGTCATACCGTTTTTTTCCGCGACCTACCGCAATTCGAAGCTTAATGTAGCGTCCACGCGTCAGTATTTCTAGCGGGATAATAGTATTGCCTTGCTGCTTCTTTTCAATCAGACTGTTAATTTCGCGCTGTTTGGCGAGCAGCTTACGTGTTCGAGTTTGCTCGGTTTCACTTATCGGTAAACTAGTACCACCGATAATTGAGGCGTTGACTAGCCATAATTCATTGTCTTTTACTGTAACGTAAGCACCTTGTAGCTGCCCATGCTTTAGCCGAAGAGCTTTAGTTTCGGGGCCAGTCAGTGCTACACCCACCACCAACTCGTCGCCGAGCGCATAGTCATGGCGGGCTCGTCGATTGACGATGTTGTTACTAGCTGATTTCTTCTTAGCCATGAGCGTTATATTAAAGCATTCAGAGGCAGCTGTATATAGACAAATCTAGAAACTATGCCATAGTAGTCTAATTATTGACACCATTGTTGTCGGCTGCTTGATTAGATTTGGTATATTCGTCTCTTGCAACATTCCATAGACTATCGTCATGCAGTGCAACCTTTCGCCAGTACCACCACTCGACTCCCCAAAGATCAATTTGGCGCATACCAGTAGCTTTGCCGTATTCAAAGCGATCCTTGAGGCGAGCAGCATCCAATGATTTATTCTGTTCACTGATTGAAATATCTTTTATGCCAAGATCGTTTGGTGCCCATGCTTCAGCCTGTAATTCGTGAATAAAAGAGTTATGCCCTCTGGTAAGTTCGGTCCAGCCGGCTCTAAATGCGTAGTACCAGGCCGGAATCGGGTATTCAAAATATCGTTTAGTTAGCGTTTTGTCCCAAACACGTTTATAGACAGATATTGCCCACTCATCTGGTGTTGGTTGGCCAACTGGTGTGCCAATCGCGTTATTGCTCATGCTCACAATTAGTTTGTGTTTAGAATCTAGACCGCGAACGAGATTAAACTCATCAACTAACCTGTCCCGATCAAAGTCTGTGCAATGGCCAAACACTTTTAAGAAATACTCATTTTCTAGCTGATAGCTTCCAAGCCGTGGGTTGTCTTTATAGCGATTAATAACCGCGCTCATAAAATCTTTCAGGTGTGGGTACCACTCGGGCTTAGATAGTCGTTCCGCCCAACCCGGCATATGGCATTCTGGCCAGCGCGGTTGCCGCAGTCCGATCGACAAACTTACGTTGGCGCCGTATTCTTGAGCCATTTTAAATTCCCAATCTAAATCAGAAAAATCATACTTGCCTTGAACCGGCTCAATATCCTCCCAATAACTAACTAATCGTATCTGCCTGACTCCAAGATCACTGAAAATAGCTCTTAGGGTTGTCTGTGGCTCAAGGTCAAAATAGCGAGCATAGCTTGGAATAAAAGTTGCACCGAGCTTGAGTGGCTCATGTTCGTGTTTGGCTATATACCACTGAGCAATTCCATACATACTACCCACCGTCAACAATAGCAGAGCCATAAAAGCTGCTACTAGTCTGTGCCATAACTTACGATTGCGCCACCAATGTATTGGATGACGTACGTGGTGCACTACCCTACGGGCATGGGTATTTTTAGCGCCTGCTCTTGCGCTAAGGCGTTTGAAAACTTGATGAGTTCTGGGCATTTGTTACTATCACTATATAGGTTATGAGGAAACAGCTTACGCTTAGCTTAATTATACCGGCTTATAACGAACAGCGCCATCTAGGAAGTTGTCTGGACAGTATTGCCAAGCAAACTGCAAAGCCTGAGGAAGTGATTGTTATTGATAATAACTCAACCGATAATACAGCATCAGTTGCGGCTTCTTATCCTTTCGTAACGGTTCTAAAGGAAAAGCGTCAGGGCACTGTTTTTGCGCGCGATAACGGTTTCAATTCAGCCACTTCGGATATTATTGGTCGCATCAACGCCGATTCGTTTTTATCTGAAGACTGGGTAGAGCATACTAAGCAGGTTTTTCAGGATAATCCTGAACTGGCTGCCGTAACTGGTCCCAGCAAGTCACTGACCATTCCTTTAGTTAAATGGTGGCGCACCACGTTTTGGTCATACATCTATTATGTTTGCACAGATGCCTACTTCAGGGTACCAATTCTGTGGGGAGCAAACATGGCTCTGACACGTACGTATTGGCAACAGATTCGGCAAGATAGCGTCCACGATGACTTCACACATGAAGATCAAGACATCTCACTTGCTTTAGCTAAACACAAAGGCTTAGTACTACGAGATCATAAACTACTTATCAGAGTCGATTACGGCGATTTTCATTACTGGCCTAAGTTTAAAAGCTATATGCTCAGGCGGTGGTACACTAAATCAAAGCACTGGGACGAATATCAAAAGGGTGAGTTTAGGCTGTTTCCCTTATGGCGCTCAATAGTGATTTACACGTTAACGGCTATACCTATAGCTTTTTTTGCGACAACTAGCTTTGTAATCTATCACTTCATGAAGCCTTTTAGGACTAAAGATCGTTCGACTGTTCACCGCCATACTGGTTAGTGAACGGGTGGCAATTGCTCCACAGCCCTAGGTTATGGTCGCGTGCAACTTTTTCATAGGCTTTGAATTCTTCCATTTTCTCAAACGGGAAGGCAATGTAGGCAAAACCGTAGCCCTGTTTGATAATTTCGGCATTTACCAGGCTGCGATCCGGCGCATAGACATAGCGTAGTAAACGCTTATAGCGATCCCGATTTGTGTTGGTCGGATCAGCCTCTAAACGAACCGGCTTGTCGCCAATATACTGTTTGGTGAAGGCAGCCGCGGCTTGGCCAAAGCATTGCACTGCTTTGCGCGGATCATGAGTTTCGGGCGTATCGACACCGATAAAACGAACGGTCTCTTTAGTGCCATTCATATCGACCACAATAGTGTCGCCATCTACAAATTCAGTGACCGAATAAAGCCCAGGTTGTTTAATACTTGCCTGTTTTGTTGCCGTATGGAACCAGCCGTAGCGCTGTCCTAAAGCAATAAACAGAGTTACTAAAAGGATGCCAAGTGAGATATGGCGTTTGTGATACCTTCCCACGATTTTTTACCTTTTGAAGTTGTTAATGTACTAGCCTCTTCAGCGGGAGGTTTTGCAAAAATTGGCCGGGTTGCATAAACACGTTGTCGATCAGCTCCATCTTTATGGTCTTCAATGAAACCAAGAACTACACCAGCGGGAAGTCTCATTTTAAAGTTCCAGTCCTTTGATGCCCGGTTCTGTCTATCATAACGTCCACGCAACCCGCGTTCTTCTAGAAACCAAAACATCCCAGCCATTCCAACACACTGCTCGGTCATATGATTTACTATGTCGTCTCTCCTACTTTCTGGAGCTGCCGACGAGAAACGAACAAGCTCACTGTAGGTTGCATGGCCTGCTTCAACTTCAGCAAGCCTAGCTTCCATTTCCTTGGCTTTTAGCACCACGGCTTCAAGTTCAAGTCCGGCGTTTTCAATAACTTGGGCAGTGCGGTCATGGTTCACAGACATGAATATCCTTCTCTTACAAACTGTTTTACGCCTAGTGACTTACTTATGCAAGCCTAGAAGCAAAGAAATATAGTCGTTGGAGACTTTTGTGCCATCTATTTCAATATATGTTTCGTCTTCGAGCGGCGGTTGCAGGTTGCCAGCCATCCTTTCAAAGTCATTGTTGTGCATGTTGCCCAACACGCGTGTATGTTGACCGACGGCGGTGTCGGTTGCCCTTTTTCTTGCTAATTCTTTTGACGTAGTAACCCAAAGCAGCTGCACCTCTGCGCCATGTTGCTTAGCGATTTGCCGCAGGCGTTCACGATCTTTATAGAAATTGAAATTAGTATCAAAAATGACACTCTGACCAGCACGGAGTAGCTCGGCGGTAAGTTCATTTAGATATTCATAGAGCTTCAGATTTTCTTCATGATTATAAGTAGGAGTGCCAAAACGTTCGCGCCGAATCTGGTCAGCCCACAAGTGCACTGCCCCGGTCAGTTCATGGATTGTCTTAGCAGTGGTTGTTTTGCCCGCACCGGGATAACCTAACATTAAATATAGAGTCGGATGGGCCATAGGCTAATCCTACTTAGTTGTGCATAAAAAGTACATAATATCTAGAATTATTAGAGCTTTGTGCCGCCAAGCCGGCCACCTCTGGCTGCATTATTGACAATTCGCTTGCCGGTTGAAACTTTGGCATGTTCGCCAGCTGGGGCTGCAACAAAATAGGGGTTTTTACCTAAGCGAGGCTGCTCTAACATACTGCGGCCCAGCCGACGGATTGTTTTATCGGTGCGGGTTACGAAAGACTTTGGTGCATATTCGGCTCTAGCTAATATAGCTTCGTGTCTACGGCCGGAAGCAGCTAGCGGCAAAATAAATCTAACCAAAGCTAATTCGTCTTCCTCTGCAAAATCTATCTCCGCAAAAAAATCTTTGGGAAGCGTAGTACAGCGGTGCTTGCGGTAAGCGCCATCCAGTGATTTCCAGGCTGAACCGTCACCGAATGTGCGATGTGGTGTACCCGCCTCGGTAGTATCCACCACAAAGCGGTCAGCCAAGGAATGTTCTATACCGTCAAGCAGTTGTGGCCGCGCTGAGATGTCGTTACTCACTACCAGTAGTCCATTTTGCCAGCTTGGATCGCTAATAGAAGGCGATGCTTCTTCAAAAGATTGTGGAAACCGATTTGGCACGTTCATAAAACTATTATAACAGAAGTACGTTTAAAAATCAATGCCTTTGTTGGCGAGGAACTTTTCATCGAAATGATGTTTTATTTTTTTCATGTCAGTTACGATGTCAGCTAATGGTTGCAGTTGTTTAGGAAAATTGCGTCCTGTTAGACACAAGCTGGTTTTCGGGGAGCGTTGTTTTACTAAATTCTCAACTTGTTTCTGGCTGAGTAGACCATCATGTAGAGCATTATTGATTTCATCACAAATGACAACATCGTATTTCCCGCTCTTGACGCAGCCCATGGCCATTTCGTACGTTTCAAGTGCGGCTTGCTTGTGTTGCTCTTCACTAACGTGCTGCTCGCTAAGTTCCCCGGCTTTATAAAAGCCCTTCCCGCCTCGGTAAAAAAATAACTGATCTTTAAAAAGCGGCGTTATGTCGCGCAGAAAAACATGCTCACCTACTCCCCAATGTTTGATGAACTGAATAAATGCAACACGGTAGCGGTTACCTAGGGCGCGTACCAATAACCCGAGCGCGGCACTGGTTTTGCCTTTGCCTTCACCGGTGTATACAATCACCACAGAACGCTTTGTCTTGAAATCCTCAAATGCCATAACCCAAGTATCGTTTATGTCAACCAAACTCGCAATGACTTAGGATTCGAAGCGCATAAAGGTTGCGAGCAAAGACAACTTGCTTAAAGTAATAAATTCTTGGTCGGCAAATATCGTTTCTTGGCGTATACGCGTCATTAGGCTAGGAACTCTCGGATGCAGTGATTCCAGCACTTCGTATAGCCACCCTAGTTTCTCACCATCTATGGCGTTTACCATCATCTCGCCAATTGCTCTTTCTTCTAAATCTTTATATACAGACTCATCATCAATCGTGCCATCACCTGCTTCAAGAATAAATCTTAATGCTTTTTTGGTATCGACTCCGCTTACCCCTGGTTCGAAGTTGACCTTGCGGCAGCTTTTCAAATAAGTTAGATCAACAGTATCAATCTCGGGTAAATTATTTGGGTCAAAAAAAGGCCGCTCTGGGCCTTTGCCTATTGCTTCATCAGAACCTGGAGACGGTACAGCTGTCATCTGTTTTCCTCCTAACTATATTATATAGATATAGTGTTGTTTCTGACAAGAGTTATAACAGAGATGTGATAAAGTTCACACGAGCTTTTTTTCACGCAGAGCAGCGTCAATGCGCGGTCGATCGAAGCCCAGTACTGTAACGCCCTCAATGTCTATAACCGGCGTAGCTGCCTGGCCAATGGTGTTCACGACGTAATCAAACGCCTCGCTATCGCGCGAGATATCTTTTTCTTGGTATTTCACTTTTTTGGAATCAAGATAGTGCATAGCCATGTGGCAAAAGGCGCAGGTCGGGCTGGAGTAAACAGTTACCATAGCAATATATTATACTGTACACATGCACATTAAGGCACTTAAGAAGAATAAGTGGTTCACACTGGGGGTAGGCGTTGTTGTCGGCCTATTGTTATTTTTCGGTTTACGGTTTGCGTTCGTTAAAAGTGATGCGGTGCACTACCACGCAAATTTTGCCTTATATGTTAATGGTGTGCGTGATGAGTTTAAGGGGCCCGGTTATTATGAGGAAGTCCAGGCTTGCAGCGCCGACCATCAAGATGATCCCAAAAGCCGTGTGCACATGCATAATCAGGAAAATGCTCTAGTGCATGTCCATGATCACGCCGCGACTTGGGGTGCACTTTTTGCAAATCTTGGCTATACCCTAGGCGATACAACACTGGTTACTAATCAGGGCACATACCTCAGCAATGAAGATGGGCATTTGACGTTTATCTTGAACGGCAACCCGGTAACGAACGTCGCTAATCGTGTTATTGGTAACGAGGACGTGCTTCTAATTAATTTTGGCAATCAAGATAACACTTCGCTTCAAAAGGAATACGATGCCATTCCTCGTACCGCGCATAAAGAAAACCAAGAAAAAGATCCGGCTAGCTGTGGCGGTGCTAGCACCAGCCTGTCACTTCTAGACCGATTTAAAGGGGCCTTGAACATAACAAAATAACAGCTTGAGCCTCTCTGTTATTTCTGTTACTATAGCCGTACATGGGAAAAGCCGCCGCACACAGTACGACGACTAATAATGAGGGTGGGCAAAAATCCACGGTTAGTGGTCTTACTATTGGTCTGCAAATGGCCGATACAGCTTGGCGGGTTGCCGTGCCAATCCTTCTACTTACACTAATTGGCAATAAACTTGATAAAGCTATGGGTACTAACCCGTTGTTTAAGATAGTTGGCTTATTTTTATCGTTAGCGATAGCCGGTTTGTTGGTTTATCGCCAGCTCCAATCAGCTTATCCGGAATTTCTTCAGCAGGATAAAAAGAAGTGAACATGCTTATTGCTGATTTTAATGTTGTTTTGCATTCTGAGCACGTCTTACAGGTAGGCGGCTTACAAATAACCAATTCTATGCTATTGGGCTGGGTAGTGACATTATTTCTACTAGTTGTTTTTACCGTAGCGGCGCCACGCGTTAAATTAAAAGCCGGCGGCAAGATTATAAGTTTAATTGAGATTATATGCGAAGGCATTACAAACCTTGCAGCTAGCGTTATGCATGATCGCAAAAAAGCAGCGCGCTACGCACCTTTTTTAATTACGTTATTCTGTTTCATCATGTTCAATAACTGGTTCGGTTTACTGCCGGGCGTTGGCAGCATAACCTATAACGGCCAGCCGTTACTGAGAGCATGGACATCTGACCTTACTGGCACGCTGGCTCTATCGATTACTTCGATTGTCCTTGTTCTAATTTACTCGGCAAAAGAGCTTGGTTTCAGAGGTTTTGCCAGCCACTACTTCAGCGATAAACCATGGAATCCTATCAATTTATTCGTGGGATTTTTAGAAGTCCTTGGCGAGCTGACGCGTGTAGCTAGTCTGGCGCTTCGTTTGTTTGGTAATATCTTTGCCGGTGAAGTCCTGTTATTGGTGCTCTCCTCAATTACCAGCTACTTTTCACCGGTCGCTACCCTTCCATTCATTTTGATGGAGCTATTTATAGGCTTCATTCAAGCGTTCGTTTTCACAATGCTGGTTATCGTCTATCTTTCGTTGGCGACCAGCCGGCATGACGAAAGCCATGAGTCTGTATCAGATCATAATGATGAACAAACAACCGATGTGTCACAAGGTTCAGTGGCATAAAAGGGTGTATTCCTTCAGCATGATGTGATAAAAGTAATCAAGTAATTAACAAGGGAGACATTAAACAATGCTACAAATATTAGCCGAAGCGACCACATCCCCGCTCGCTTCTCCAACTTTCGCCAAAGCAATGGCAATTGCCATTGGTACCATTATGCCGGCTTTCAGCCTTGGCTGGATCGGTTCAAGCGTTATGAAAGCTCTCGGCCGCAATCCTGAAGTATCAAAGACGGTATTGCCAATTCTGCTGATTAGCTCCGCTTTGGTTGAGGCCATCGCTATTTACGTGTTGGTCGTTGTATTTACTATTTCCTAAAAAGTTAAGAGAGTTAGTCTATGCAGCTACTTGGCCTAGTCAGTCATCTATTCGCGGAAACTTCCGGTGAGTCAACCGGCGGTATTGCATCGCTTGGTGTTGATCTCAAGGCGCTATTGCTGCAGGCAGCAACCTTTGTCATAGTTTTTTTGCTACTAAAGAAGTTCGCGCTCGACAAAATTGTAGCCATGCTTGAAAAGCGTCATGAAACAATCGATCAAGGTGTAACACTTGGCTTGGAAATGCAGAAAGCCAAAGCAGAGCTGGCTGCCAAGGCAGAGAAAGTTTTACATGATGCCCGGCTTGAAGCCGATAAGATCATTGCTGCCGGCCGCCAGGAAGTCAGTGTTTTGCTCAAAGAAGCCGAAGCAGCGGCAGCCCGCAAAACAGATGCCATGCTGGCAGACGCTCATACTAAGATTGAAGAAGATATGCTTAAGGCCCGCAAACAGCTGGAGAAAGATATGCTAACGCTGGTTGCTGAAGCGACAGAAATTGTTATTGGCGAGAAACTTGATATCAATAAAGACACCGCTCTGATTGAAAAGGCCTTAATTGGAGGACGGCGCTGATGGCTACAACCCTACCCCGTAAGCAATTGGCTGAAACGGTTGTAAGGCTACTTGATAAAGCTGATAGCAAGCGCGTCGCCAAAGAAATAGCCGAATACTTACTACATGAACGCCGCACGGGTGAGTTGAACTCTTTAATGCGCGATGTGGCTCAAATCCGTTATGAGGAGCACGGTATTTTAGAAGCTACTGCATCGAGTGCTCACCCAATCGACACCCGAATCAAGCATGATATTAAGCAGTATCTGAAGGCTGATAAACTAGTGCTCAATGAGGTTCATGAGCCCGAATTAACTGGCGGTATACAGCTGGCGGCACTAGATTTGCAATTAGACGCTAGCGTCCACGGCCGCCTTCGTTCATTAAAGCAATTAGTAAAGGAAACCTAAAAAGCGCATGAGTGAACTTTCCGTCAAACAACTTTCAGATGATATCCGAGCCGCCATTGAAGAGCTGAAAACGCAGCCAGCAGCCGAGAAAGCTGGTATCGTAACACGAATCGGCGACGGCGTAGCCTGGATCTACGGGCTGGGCGATTGCGGCTTTAATGAAATGCTTGAAATTGAAGCTTTTGATGGCGGCAATGTCACTGCCTTTGCGCTTAACCTGACAGAAGATGAAATTGGCGCCGTGTTGCTTGGCGAAGATACGCGTGTTAAAGCCGGCGCTAAAGTTCGTTTAACTGGTAAAGTTTTGGAAGTGCCGGTTGGCCCCGAGCTTATCGGCCGTGTCGTTGACCCTCTAGGTAACCCAATAGATGACAAAGGACCGATTAAGGCCCGTCAGACCGCACCTGTTGAACGCCGAGCACCGGGAGTTCTAGAACGAAAAAGCGTACACGAACCACTTATGACTGGTATAACTGCTATCGATGCCATGGTACCGATTGGCCGTGGTCAGCGCGAGCTAATTATTGGCGACCGCCAAACTGGCAAAACGGCCATTGCCATAGATACGATTATTAATCAGGGCCGTCAAAAAACCGGTGTTATAAATATCTATGTGGCTGTCGGTCAAAAGATCAGTAAAGTGGCGCGTATCGTTGAGCGGCTGAAGCGCGAAGGCGTTATGGACCAGACAATCGTAGTGGCTACTAGTGCTGCTGACCCGGCAAGCCTGCAGTACTTAGCTCCTTACGCAGGAGCTACCATGGGCGAATATTTCCGCGATAACAAGCAGCACGCTCTGATTATTTATGATGATTTGTCTAAGCATGCGGTGGCCTATCGCCAAATGGCTTTATTACTACGCCGTCCACCAGGCCGCGAAGCCTATCCGGGTGATGTCTTTTATTTGCACTCTCGCTTGCTTGAGCGGGCCGCTAAACTCAGTGACAATTTGGGCGCTGGTTCGCTGACTGCTCTGCCGATCATTGAAACGCAGGCTGGCGATATCAGCGCCTACATTCCCACCAACGTAATTTCAATTACTGACGGTCAAATCTTTATGGAAACCAACTTGTTCTATCAAGGTATCCGTCCGGCCATCTCGGTCGGTTTATCTGTGTCACGCGTAGGCGGTGCAGCTCAGACTAAGGCTGTCAAAAGTGTTGCTGGACCGCTTCGGCTTGAACTAGCTCAATTCCGCGAGCTGGCAGCTTTCTCGCAGTTCTCGACAGATCTTGACGAAGAAACCAAGCATCGTATTGAGCGTGGCCAACGCTTAACAGAGCTACTTAAGCAACCGCAATATTCGCCATTAAGTGTTTGGCAACAAGCAGCCATACTAATGGCTGCTAACGAAGGCCGTTTTGATGGTGTGCCTCTCAATGACGTAAAGAAGGCTCAGGAAGCTTTGCTGAATACTCTAGCCAGAGATCAAAAACATTCCATGGAAAAACTAAACCAGGGCGATGCCCCAAGTGATAACATTAAAAAGACCATTGTTGATACCGCTACTCAAATTGCCAAGACATATCAAGCTAACCAATCGACCCCACCAGAAGAGGGAAAAGCTTAGATGGCTAATACGATTGCAATTAAGCGGCGGATTAATTCTGTCAAGAGCACTAAGCAGATCACCAAGGCCATGGAACTGGTTGCTGCCAGCAAAATGCGGCGGGCCCAGGAACACGCCCTTCGTTCACGGGATTTCAGCAACTTAGCTGGTAGCATATTGACGCGCTTACGCGAACTAACAGATGTCAGTAAACATGCGCTGTTCGCTGAAAGAACAGTTAAAACACGGCTACATGTATTGGTAACCAGCGATCGTGGTTTAGCGGGTGCCTACAATAGTAATCTGCTGCGCCAATTTACGGCTGAGCTCAAGACTGATCGAACACAAAACGTTGCTAGCCAAGTCATCGTAGTTGGCAAGCAAGGTTCAAAGTTGGCTACTAGGCTTAAGGATGTGAGCGTGGTGGCTGCTTACCATGACTTCCCGGAACAGCCGACGGCGAATGATTTACGACCAATTCTTAATACGCTAGTGCAACTGTACACTTCAAAGGCTGTTGATGCAGTCGATCTAATCTACACTGATTACCGTTCAAGTATCAGCCAAGTCGTGGTTAGCCAACGGCTCCTACCGGCTGCTTTTAGCGATGTTGAGATGCCGGCCGATTTGGAGTTAGCTGTTTTTGAGCCTTCACCTGAGGCAGTGCTGGAAAATGTCACTGAGCGTCTCATTGAAGCCCAGCTCAATCAAGCTTTTTCGGAGAGCCAAGCTAGTGAGCACTCTATGCGCATGATGGCTATGAAAAATGCGACCGATAATGCGTCAGACTTGATTGATGATTTAACTTTGGCATTTAACACAGCCCGCCAGGCAGCCATAACCCAGGAGTTAGCCGAAATAACCGGTGGAGCCGAGGCTATAAAATGAGCGATCTACCATCCCCCGACGCATTTGAACGTGCGAGTGACTCGTTGGCCTATATGGGCATTGATATAGCTGAGGCTTTTGAAGATCCGACCATAAGGAATGCTGCAGAAAAGTTGATAAGGGTTGAGGGCGAACTTCATGAAGAACAAGGAGGCAACAACAATGGTTCAAGCAACTAAAGAAAAAACGACTCAAGGTAAAATCAGTCAAGTTGTCGGCGTGGTGGTTGATGTGGAATTTCCCGAAGGCAAACTGCCGGCGATTTATAATGCGTTGGGTGTGGAATTGAACAATAAAAACCTGGTTCTGGAAGTTGCCCAGCACTTGAGTGAATCAAGCGTACGAGCGATTGCACTGGACTCGACCGACGGGCTAAAACGGGGCGATCAGGTGACCGATACTGGCACAACCATTAGTGTGCCAGTCGGTAAAGAAACGCTGGGCCGTATGTTTAATGTAGTTGGTGAACCGATTGATGGTCAGAAAGATGAATTCAGTCGTCGTGCACCAATTCACCGGTTGCCACCAGCTTTGAGTGAGCAATCTAGCAATACTGAAATTCTTGAAACAGGCATCAAAGTGATTGATCTTATTGCGCCAATTACCAAAGGCGGCAAAGTTGGCCTGTTCGGCGGCGCCGGAGTTGGTAAGACAGTGCTGATTCAAGAGTTTATCGATAACATTGCCAAGCAACATGGCGGCACAAGTGTGTTCGCCGGTGTGGGAGAGCGTACCCGTGAGGGTAATGACCTGTACCGTGAAATGGAAGAGTCTGGTGTTATCAAGAACACCTCGCTGGTCTTTGGGCAGATGAATGAGCCGCCTGGGGCGCGCCTGCGGGTGGGCTTAAGCGGCCTGACTATTGCTGAAGGCTTCCGCGATGAGGGCAAAGACGTCCTATTTTTTATTGATAACATTTTTCGCTTCACCCAAGCTGGCAGCGAAGTCTCAGCTCTACTGGGCCGTCTTCCTTCCGCCGTCGGCTACCAGCCAAACCTGGCTGAGGAAATGGGAGATCTTCAAGAACGTATTACCAGCACCAAAAAAGGTTCGATTACCTCTGTACAAGCGGTCTATGTGCCAGCTGATGACTTTACTGACCCTGCACCGGCCACGACTTTCGCGCACCTTGATTCCACCATTGCCCTGAGCCGTGCTTTGACTGAACAGGGTCTCTATCCAGCGGTTGATCCGCTTGATAGCTCAAGTACTATTTTGGATCCCGAAATCATTGGCGAAGATCACTATAATGTGGCTCGTGAAGTCCAACGCGTTTTGCAACGCTACAAAGACCTGCAGGACATTATTGCCATCTTAGGCATGGAAGAACTCTCCGATGATGACAAATTGACGGTTGCACGCGCGCGCCGCGTACAACGCTTTTTAACACAACCATTCCATGTGGCTGAAGTATTTACTGGCCACAAAGGGGCCTATGTGCCTCTAGCCGATACCATTGCTGGTTTTAAGGAGATATTAGAGGGTAAGCATGACGATAAGCCGGAATCTGCCTTCTACCTCAAAGGTAAAATTAGCGAGGTTATTTGAGTGATTGACTTCGATGATCCTTTGACAGGGGCTTTGTTTGATAGAACAACTGAGCAGCGTGTGCAACATACAAGACTTTGTTTACGAATAAGACGAGAAAATCCTACACTTCCCGTTATTGAAATTTCCAGGCAAGCTGATGAGCGTATGTTTGCAGAATTTGGTATAGATTTAGAATTACTTGCCGACCGCAGTTTGCCTGCTGCAACAACAGGAGTTAGTTTTGCCCAAGAAGAAGAGCTGAGGTCTCAAGCGATCGCACACGTACGTTCTGAGATTGAAGAGCTGCATCAAAAGCTGCCCTTGCCAATGCTCGACAGACTAGGATCGGCATGATCCACTTTGAACTTGTCACACTTGATGGTACAAAGTTTGGTGAGGATGTCTATGAAGTTGTGCTACCGACTCCCCAGGGCTATATCGGTATTTTCCCACAGCATATGCCGCTTGTCAGCATTGCAACGCCCGGGGTTATTACCATTCGCCGACAGCAGAACGATCCGGATGTAAAACTTGAGTATTTTGCTACCAACGGGGGTGTCATTGAAGTATTGGACAATGCAGTGCGTGTTTTAGCTGATGAAGCTGACCGCGAAGATGAAATCAATGAAGCCGAAGCCCAAAAAGCCTTTGAGCGGGCTGAGCGTTTGCGTTCAGAAGCTAAAAGTCAGGTTGAGATCGATAAAGCCCAAAATCTTATGGATCGTCAGGCTGTTCGTCTGCAGGTGGCCGGCTTGCGCCGCCGACACCGCGAACGTCGTTAGAAATCCCCTTTTCAATAAAAAAAGACGTAGTATACTAGTTTCTTGTGCCAGAAAGCAGTAACCGAGATCACGCAGAGTCTCCCGCCCCAAAGCCGGATGTAATAATGCCCATTGATGCGGCTTATGAAACTATTGGAGGCGTTTTGGCAGACGGTCCTGAGCAGCGTGTAAAAGAAGGAGAAATTATGTTTACAAATCTCGGTAACCTAAGAGAATTTGCTGCGCAGAAAAACGCACTGCCGGCGACTTATCCAGCTAGTGAGATTTGGACAGGTGTTATCTCTAAGGATACTTTAACTATTAACGATCCAGAGGCTGGTAAATTAATTGAAGCTGCGCTGGAGCCATCTAATCTCGAGAAATATTTCGTCCCAGCTAACACTGGCGCTCGCACGCGTTGCATAGACGGTCGTTTGCTTGATGGCTATCTCACTGATGATGGTTTGATTAATCCCGAACTCGCTGAGCGCGATTTGGGTCCTCAAGTTCCTGGGGGGACACCTGCTGCTGCCTTAGTGCACCGTGTCATTAAACGGGATTGGGCAGAAAACCCAACGCTAGGCAATGACATTAGAGACATTTCCAAAATGTATAGCGAGCATGGTATACGCATGGGCGGGCACATAGACGAGCATAAACAAGACCATCCCTACGATTCAGGCTGCGGAGCCATTGATAATATGCCGCAAATCATGCAGCGTATAACCTCGCTTTCTGCAATCGGTGAGCTTAAGGGATTAGTGCGCGCACTTATGGGCGATGCTTTCGATGCTGATCTTTATGATATGGTTGAGGGTCGAATAAGGTTGCTTGAGAGCATGCAGCGCACTTATTTTGGTGAGTATGAGCAAAAAGATGGCGAGAAAGAATATGAGTTTAAAAAGGAAGCCATTGCTGTTTTAAATGAAAATGCTGAAAAAGAACATCATCCAGTGGCTAAATTAACAGGTAGCCATCAAGAGGTTGCTTTGGTTGTCAACCTGGTGCCAGAGACAACATTCGATCGCGATAGGTTCTGGGCGGCTAATCAAGGTAGAGTACAGCTCTTCAATTATGATTTGTGGAGAAGTGAAGAATTTGCTCAGATTCTTTACCCAGTGGACATAATGCGCCAAACGCCTGCTGAAAACGACAAGCGCCAGCTTGAACAGCGTCTATTTCTTACGGCCCGTATAATGTATGCTGTTGCCACTTCCATGGTTTTAACGGACGGCTCATTAGACATCATACTTCGAATTAATTCCTAGATCCAGCCAACCAATTTATTTGCCAAAAAGCCAAACCATACGTTATGCTGTTGGTATAAGACTAACTTGGAGGGATCCACATGTTCAGTAGAGAAAAAATAGCCGCGGTGGTGGCGGAGTTCTTAGGTACAGCCACGCTTGCCACGGTAGTTTTCGCAATGATAGGTCGAACAACTTTCCCTTACTTTGCAGCAATGGCGGCCGGTCTGGTCCTTGGTGTATTCATGCTTAGTGTGAGCACAGTTGGCGGCGTGCATTTAAACCCAGCCGTTACTCTCGGCATGTGGACACTTCGTAAAATCAGTACTCTACAGGCATTTCTCTATATCGTTGCTCAAATGCTCGGCGGTTTAGCAGCTTGGGGATTGCTCACCTATCTACTTAATAAACAGCTGACCAACATTGCCGGTAAAAGTTTTGACTGGCGAGTACTGGTTGCTGAGACAGTTGGTGCATTTGTCTTTACCTTCGGCGTTGCATCTGCCGCCTATCAAGGTTACCGCGGCTTACGCTTGGCCTTCACGGTTGGCGCGTCGCTGACACTTGGCATTTTGGTCTCTTCAATTGCGTCAAACGGTATTATTAATCCGGCTGTGGCCTTAGGTGTACAGTCTTGGGATCGAGCTTACGTTATTGGACCGATTGTTGGAGCGGTTGTAGGCATGAACCTCTATGCTCTATTATTCGCATCACCTGGCAGCCTAGCGATTTCCCTAAAGCAGCCGGTAGCTGCAAAAACTAAGAGCAAACGGAAAACTAACAGTCGCCGCAAAAAGCGCTAGACTTTTCCACTTAGCAAGTCATCCTCAAAAGAGATTACCCCTTTTAGATTTGGGCTATAAGAACTGGTGACGGGAAAGTTGAGCGCAGTAATATGTTGCCACACGGCAGCTATTAGACTCCTGAAGCGCAAAAGCTCCTTAGAATCAAAATCAAGTCTTAGGTTATTTACCAGCTCGCCATTGTCGGCAGGTTCTATGAATTCTAACTCACCATGGTTAACCATCAGTTTACCTTTGTAGCTTGCCGAATTCTCGACAAGTAGTTTGTAGAAAAGCAGCTGTTGGCGATATTTATGCAATTTTAACTTTTCGTACTCTTCCTTGCCAAGCCAGTTATTGGACGGTTTGCCGGTCTTGAAATCGATTACGCTCACACCACTGTCTTCAAAATGAATCTTATCAATCTTGCCACTCAACCGCGCCCCAGCAATTACGACACCGTCATTATTGAAGCCTCGCTCTATTAAATCTTTAGGCGTGATATTTTTAGCCCGTTTTTTTAGGTAAAGTCTTAGGCTGTCATGACCACGCTTTTGCAGGCGGATAAAATTGGTCTTACGCAGATGTTTTCGGCTAAGCGTGTCATCAAAAAACCGCTGGATAGCACTTTGTTTAGGCAGTTTTCCTGTGTTTCGCATTGAAATATAAATCCACTGCAAAGTCTTGTGAATGGAATCACCATAAGCCGCCGCAGGAGTTATAGCTTCAGGAAAACGAAGCAGGTTATGCACCAAGAAGTACTGTGGGCCAGCTCCGCTAACGTCAATGAAGTTACTTAGATGTGTCACACTTAGACGGTACTTTTCTAATATTGGCTTGAACAGATTTGGCTTGTCTGCCAAAATTTGCCGAAAACGATATGCCCAGTCAGTTGAGAGGATTTCAAGCGCTTGCACATTATCTGGTTTATCAACGAAATGAGGCGTAAATGCAGTGTGTATGGGCTGTGAATCCGGCTGGTTGCCACCGATGAAACTTAGACCGGGCGACAATTTATTATTAAGGTCGTTGCTGTAGCTGGTGATGTATACGCTGTGCCGGGCACGCGTTAACGAAACAAAGAGTACGCGGAGTTTGTCGTTATTACCGTCACTGGTTGGTGCAATCGGCAAGTTTTTAGGCAGCGTGATGCGTTTTACGGCTCGCCGCGCCGTTGGCCCCCAAATTTCATCCTGGGCATTGATAATGAATACTACATCGAATTCCAGGCCTTTGGCTTTAAATGATGTCATAACCTGAACCGCATTGGTAGTCTGGGTATGGGGGTTCTCATCAACGATTTTTAACTTTGCCTGACGATGCAATGCCACAAATTCTACGATGTCGCGGATATACAGGGGCGTATCAGGCTTCCATAGCCGCAGTTTTTGACGCATGGTCGATAATTGCCCCAGCAGCGCTAAGTAAACGTCGGTCGCCTGATTGTAGCGCTTAGTGTTGAAGTAGAAGGCTCGCATTGGCGATACAAAGCCGGCTTTTTTCTTTGCTACATCTATATCGTCAAATTCAGAGTCGACTCCATCGGGAAGCACCCCCAGTAGTTCATCTAATAAATACTCCAATGGCTCAGTTCGGCTGTGTCGTGCAAGGCCAACAAACCACGCAGTAATTTTTTTAAGATTTTGATTTTCGTGTTTTATTAGGACCTCGAGCCAATGAAGATGTCGGTGGTATACCTGCAGACTCAAATCAATAAGTATCTTGGTCGAAATGCCCCAAAAGTCATAACCCAAGACCTCACTAAACAGCTGATCGGCTTGAGCTTGATTATTATTTGATAATGCGACAACAAGTTCAGACATGCTGATAAGTTGATTGATGAGCGGCGTATCCAAAATATTTTCTCGCCTTTCATAAGCCACCGGTATATGGCGATTCCCGAGATACGGCATTAAACGCTCCAAATAGCGATGGCGCGGTGCAATTACTGCTATCTCTTGCGGTTGTGCGCCATTTTTGATTAGTTTTTGAATTTGCTCTGCTATCCAATCATATTGTGCCAGCTCACTCAAAAACACGTTGTGCTGCATCTGCTGCTTTTGATATTTTACAACTGGTGTCAAGCTACTACGGGTTCCTAATAATTTTGTTTCCAACCTATCGCTAATCTGATTAGCGACCGTAAAACTGGCTTCAAGAATTTGGCGCGTTGAACGATAGTTCTTTGTCAGCTGTATAATTATCGGGTCACGATACAACTTGGTGAAGGCCACTATATTTGATACTTCTGCTCCTTGAAAAGCATAGATTGCCTGGTCATCATCACCGACGGCCATGATGTTTGGTCGCTCTTCATTGACCGGATTATTACCCAAACTAGTCAGAATTCGCAACTGAGCTTTGTTAGTGTCCTGAAATTCGTCAACTAAGATGTATTGATATCGTTCCTGAAGTGTCAGACGTAGTTCGTCATGACGTTCAAGGGCTTTTACTGTCTCAACAATCATATCGTCAAAATCATATACGCCCCGTCGACTCATTTCGTCTAGAAGTTTGCGGTAAATGTTAGCTAAAGCTTGCAATTTGCGGGCATTTCGGCCACGTTCTTTTATAACGTGCTGGCCAGCGCTGTCTTTTATGCACCATTTATTACGCCAACTTGTAATGGCCGGAGCATATGGTCCGGTAGCGGGCGTGTCAGCAATCGCTTCGCTAAGTTCATAGGCAAATTCACCGGCTAGAGGTGGGAAACCAAATAGCCGGGGGATCTGGCTTTGTTTTTCGGCAAGTTTTTGCAATCTTTGGTAGCTCTTTAGTTGCTTGGGCGACGGCGAGACAGCGAATACCTTGGCCAGCTCATTGGCGATCGTCTTAATAAATTCATTATTGGAGAGCACGATTTTGTGAAGTTCTTCAGGGCTTATTGCACTCTGTTTGAGCCAGCTGATTACATTCAACGCATCTTTAAGCAGCACATACTCATCATCGCTTAACTTGCTGCTGAAAGGGTTACTGTGAGGTAATTGTTCAAAGATTTCGCGAAGGATTTCATAACTTCCCAGCTCACCAACTTGCTGAAGCATTTGACGATGAGTGAAATAGTCAGGATAGTGGTTAATGATTTCAGCGCCAAAACTATGAAAAGTGTGGATGGTGACATGATAGGCGGGCTGGCCAATAATACTCTCCAGTCTTTCACGCATGTTTCGTGCGGCATTATCGGTGTAGGTCAAGCATAAAATGCTGGACGGTTCTATGCCTGTCAGATTCAATATGTTTGCTACGCGGACCGAAATTAGCTGCGTCTTGCCCGTACCAGGTCCCGCGATAACCAAAACAGGTCCGTCGATATTATCAACAGCTTTCCGCTGGGCCGCGTTTAGATTATGGTATTCCCTTTCAAACTTTCCCATTGCATATATTGTACGTTACCTTAATGCACAAAAGGCTTGCCAGTGCTTGAATGCAGACGTATGCTTGGAATAACCATAACTAAGGAGTTGGTGGATGAGCGCTTTAGATAAACTTGAAGCAAAACTGGATGAGCTACTAGTAAAAAATGCCCCTTTCCAACTGCCCGATAAGAGCTGTAAAACAATAGTGACTTATTTACCGTGGGTAAATTTGATATTAGGGTTGATCTCTTTATGGAGTGCCTGGATGCTGTGGCACTGGTCACACCTGGCTAATTCTATTGTGCTGCTTTCCAATGATCTAAGTGCAGCCTTAGGCGAAAAGCCAATTGTTTCCCACCGTCTTACAACTGCCGTGTGGCTGGGACTGATTGTATTAGTTGTTGAAGGTCTGCTTTTCTTGGTAGCCTTCCCGTCTACGCGCCAACGCAAAAAAAACGGCTGGAACCTACTTTTTTACGCAGCATTAGTAAACATAATATATGGGATAGCCATGCTTTTTAGTGACTATGGCGGTCTCGGGAAATTAATAACAAGTTTGCTTGTAACATTCGTCGGCCTCTATATCTTGTTTCAGATACGCAGCTATTACACCGGTCGTCGCGCTACAGCTTCTACGGTTTCAAAAAGCTAACGCAATACTATTTTGACGGATCTATGCCATTAAATAAGCTCCTGTTTCTATTCCGCACTAGAAGTTTTAAAATAGAATGACAACATATAGCTGGGGGTACATGGAAACATTTAAACAGTTTCTCGATCATTATCGCGTGCATGATTTCACTAAGGGTGAAATCATTCTATTTGAAGGTGAAGTACCGGCCTGTGCCTACATCGTTAAGAAGGGAGTCATAAAAACTTATAACTTAACAAGTGAAGGCCAGGAAAAGCCAATTTCTTTTGATATCGCAATGGAGATGTTTCCGGTTGGTTGGGTTTTTGGCAAATTACGCCGGACGCAATATTTTTATGAAGCATTCACTGACTGTAGTGTTTATTGTGTTAACCGCGACGAACTGCTGGCTTATATAAAAAACAATCCTAAACTGCTTTATACCTATTTTGACTATTTCGTGTCACGCTATTTAAATTATCAAATGCGGGTGAATGCACTGGCCCAATCAAAGGCCGCTGAAAAAGTGCTATACACCATACATTTTTTATGTGTACGGTTTGGCGTGGATGTCAGAAAAGATGTGGTGCGTATCCAGCTTCCACTTACTCAACAGGATCTGGCGAATTTTATGGGTCTGACGCGCGAAACAACCGGTATAGAGCTCAAACGCTTAGAAAAGACCGGTGTACTATCATACGCTAGGCAGAATTACGTCGTAAAGACGGATAAACTAAATGATCTCTTGGATGACGAGTATGACGCTATGCGGCTGGTAGGTCTAACGTCGTCGGTTCTAGACTAAACAGCGGCTAGTCTTCTTTAGTCTTTTTTGTCTATGTTTCGTGCAACCAGATGGTTTACGTTAATGGCCAGCTGTTTCGGTGACGTGCGGGCCTTCACAATATACTTGTAGGCGCCCAAGCGAAGCGCCTCATTGATTTCCTTATCCTGATCTAAATTGGTCAGAACAACTACTTTGGCATCTCGTTTGGGATATTTTGCCTTGTATTGTTTCAGAAAACCGAGCCCGTCAAGCCGCGGCATCAACAGGTCCAGCAGTATCAGATCCGGCTTCAGCTGCGCTACTTTTTCCATTCCCTCTCGTCCATCGTGAGCTACTGTTACTTCATGACCCTCCTTTTTTAGGATGAGCATATAAGCCTCATTAAGCGCCACATCATCTTCTATAATCAAAATTTGTGCCATAAACAACCTCTCTCCTATTATATTACGGGTTTTCCTTTTATCGGTAAAACGTCATCATTGATTTTGACCGGTTTATGGGGCAAGATTACTGTAAAAACTGAACCCTTATGGCGTTTTGAGTTAACTTCTATTGTTCCGTCGTGAAGATCGACAATTTTTTTGGCCCAATACAGGCCTAGGCCGCTGCCTTCATTCATTTGTGAAAGTTTGTGATCAAGCCGAGAGAACTTCTGGAATAGCTTATCCAGGTCGCTTTTAGAAATACCAACACCTTCGTCTTGTATACTTACAGCCACGGAATCAATTTGCTGTTTGACGGCTATGCGTATCGTCTTGCCAGAAGTGGTATATTTACTGGCATTATCTATCAGATTTTCAAACACCATGCGTATTCTGGCGGCGTCTATTTCAAGTATGGCTTTTTCAGCCTTATTGGCAAACTTTAATGTTTGCCCGTGATCCTTTATTTTTTTAAGTTGTTCAAAAACGACGTCTTTTAGTAGTTGAATAATGTCTACCTGCTCCACTTGCAACCTAATGTGGCCGGCGTCTATACGCGCGATTCTAAGTAAGTCGTCAATAATTTTTAACTGTCGTTCGTTACTGGCATAAGCTCTAGTGAGCAATGAGTGCTGTTCGTCCGTAATGCCCCCTGTATAACCTTCAAGTATCATGCCAATATATTGTTTTACTCCAGTTGCCGGTGTTCTTAGTTGGTGCGAAGCAATTGAAATAAAATCATCTTTGGCTTTTTCGAGCGTAATTTCTTGGCTAATATCCCGAAAAACCTCAATTGCGCCAATCGGTTTATTATGCAACAACACCGGTGCAACCGTAAGAGAAACTGGTAACCGTGAGCCGTTTTTACGACGATAGTAAAGACGTTCACTGACAGGCTTGCCAGTCATAAACACGCGCATAATAGGTCGCTCGAATGTGTTAATCTTTGCACCGTTTTCATCTTCTGCTATTACCGTGCCCGGGTACCACTGTCCAAGCAATTCCTCTTCACTAAAACCAAGTAGATCAGCCGCCGTTTTATTAAGGCGGTTTATATGAGCACGGGCGTCTGTTGCAATGACAGCCTCCCCAATACTAAAGAACAGAGCATCGGCCCTGGCTTTATCGTGGCGCATTAAAGAGCTTATGAGGGGTTGCTTAGTAAGCTTGCGTGGTTTTTGCATTAGGCATACCTAAGATGAGCTAGGTGTTTCATTTAGCGAGACTTTCTAAACGCTTACTATATTCCCTTAGAAGTGCTTCATCACTAGTCAGTAACGCAAAAGCCAGTTTAATCCACTCTATAAGTTTTGTTAGATCTTCTGGAGCGAGTTCAGTCGGCTGTTTGTCTAGATGCGTCGAGATCTGCCGATCTAAGAACCGTTCTGTTGCCGGGCCAAGATAGTCTTGGCTGGCCTGCACAAGTTTTTCATAAAAAGTGAGCTCGCGTTCCATGAGCTTACTCATACTTCTTCTATTTTGCGTAGGCGTTTTGCGCCTATTGCTATTAAGGCATAACCCATGCCTGAGACGAATAACAAGCCATAGACAATTAATAGAATCGGCGTCAGGCTCAAAGCGGTTAATTTAGCGGAAATACTAACAAGAAAACGAACCAAAATGGAAGCTAGAATAACGCTTGCAATACCAGTTGCAAGATAAACCAGCGATTTTTTATAGATCTCCCCATTTATTTGTTTTTGATAGTAATAGATATAGTAGGCGCCCACCAGGCCTCGATACCAAAAATACAAATAGGGTATGGCGATAGTCGCTAGGATTAGAATATTGGGCATGTAATACACTCTCCCTCCAAGGGTAGTGCCGTCTGCTTGATTGATTACCAGATGTGCATAAAAAGTGCTCAGTATAATGAATAATAGTACTAATAGGTTCTGCTCACGTCTGCTGGGCTTCTTGCGTACCAGTGCAATAAGCTGCTCGGCACCATCTGAAATAAAGTACAGCCCAAGCGACATGACAATTAAAGTAATGTAGTTGTTAAAGATAGTTATGCTCCCTGTCCAGCCAGAATATGTTCGAGCCAGGAACGTTAAAATTGCTGACAAAGCTGCTGCTAGAGGCGGTCCTAGGGCCAAAAGTAACAAGCCGTCGCAAAGCTTGTCCATTGCTTTACCGTCTCTAGAGTTCTTAATAAGCGATGTATATTCTTTGAACCTCAAGAAACCGTATAAGGCCACCAACCATATTCCGATAACCGGTAAAATGACTGTCAGGGTAAGCAAGCGCGCTTGAACCGTGTTCAAATGATATTGTGACAAAACTTGTTTGGTAGGACTTGGCAGAAGCGAGAAGCAAACATAGATCGTAATTAGAAGCAGGAAAAGGTTTCTATATTTTGCTTTCACGATAACTCCCGGATTACTGTCACATTATACCAACTTCGGTATCCACCTTAATATTACTCAACCCAAAACAGTGTCTATTTAGAGCACTATTTTAGATACTCATAGTAGATGCGGCGTTATTAGGCTTAAATCATTTCGTTTTTTAGTTTGTGCCACCGGCGGGCCTGCAAGCGCTCTGCCTTAAGCCGCCAATCGTCACTATCTTCCAGCAGATCGTCTAAATCAACGTCGTTTATTTTTGCTGCCTTGGTTAGAATTTTAAACCTTTTCATTTTGTAGCCTCCCCTTACCTTGGTGCCTGCCCCTTTAGCCTACTTTCTGCAAACCGCCTTTGCTGCGAGAATTCTGGCATACATAAATACAACAGCTTGCCATGCTGGTGACGTAAATATACGTTTTGTTACACTTAGATTGAGCAACAATTTAATTCAAGGAGCTTTTTATGCAAAAAATCACCCCTTTCTTTTGGTTTGATGACCAGGCCGAGGATGCCGCTAAATACTATGTAAGTCTGTTTAAAAACTCCAAGATTAAAAAGATTACACGTTATCCTGGAGCCGCCGAAAAAGTTGCCGGTAGACCAAAGGGTTCGGTCATGACAGTGGACTTTCAATTGGAGGGACAAGACTTTGCAGCCTTAAACGGTGGCAAGGTCCCAGGCTTTGAATTGAACTCAGCAGTTTCATTTTTGGTTGCCTGTGACTCCCAAGCAGAAATTGATGCATTCTGGGAAGCCTTGTCGGCAGTGCCGGAAGCTGAACAGTGTGGCTGGTGCAAGGACAAGTTTGGTGTGACGTGGCAAATCGTGCCAAGCGTGCTGAATGAAATGTTGAGCGATCCTGATCCGTCCAAGGTCGAGCGCGTCACTGCTTGTTTTATGCAAATGAAGAAGTTTGACATAGCCAAACTCAAAGACGCCTACAACAATTCGTGAAGTAAATAAAGAAAAATTGCCTTTAGCCAAGCGACAACTGATTTGTCAGGTAGCCAAGTGGTACTTCTTATGGTATAATCGTACTGAGAGGTAGCGCTGCTTGGCGCTAATTTTTATGTCGAATACTCAAGACCCGACTAAGATTCGGAATATTGCCATTATTGCCCATGTTGACCATGGTAAAACTACCTTGGTTGATGGGCTGCTTAAGCAATCCGAAACATTTCGCGCCAACCAGGCGGAAATGAGCCAGGAGCTCATTATGGATAGTGGCGACCAAGAGCGTGAACGTGGCATAACTATCACGGCAAAAGTGACAGCTGTTCAGTACGGTGATTACCGGATCAACATTATTGATACGCCCGGACACGCAGACTTTAGCGGTGAGGTAGAAAGAACCTTAAACATGGCTGATGGCTGTTTATTGATTGTTGATGCACAAGAAGGTCCTATGCCACAAACCAAGTTTGTGCTCGCAAAAGCGCTGGCAGCTGAACTAAAACCAGTAGTTATTATTAACAAAATCGATAAAACCGGCTCACGGCTTGGCGAGGTTGAGGACGAGCTGGCCGATTTATTCTTAGAATTGGCAGTTCATGAGGACCAGCTGCATTACCCGGTCTATTACGCCATCGGGCGTGATGGTAAAGCCTGGCAAAGTCCACCCAGCAACGCTCAGGCAGATGGTAACTTAGAGGTTATTTTCAAAGCAATTATTAACGAAATTCCGGCTCCACACATCGAGCTTGATAAACCATTTCAAATGTTGGTTACTACGCTGGCTTGGGATAATTTTAAAGGCAAGTATGCGATTGGACGGATAACACGTGGCAAAATTACGGCTGGTGATACAGTTAGTATTTGTACAAAAGGCGGCACTATTACTAAAGCCCGAGCTGACAATATATATATGAGTCATGGGCTGAGTAGATTTGAAGTGCCTATGGGTGTGGCCGGGGACATTGTGCAGATTACCGGTATTAGCGATGTCCAGATTGGTGAAACCATAGCCGATGCTGATCAGCCGGAGGCCCTGCCCTTACTGGAAATAGAAGCCCCCACTCTAAAAATATATATAGGTCCTAATACCAGTCCTCTCAAGGGCCAGGAAGGTGAATTTACTACCAGCCGCCAAATAGGAGAGCGTTTGAAAAAAGAATTAGAAACCAACGTCGGCCTAAGGGTTGAAGAGGAAAATATTGGTTTTCTGGTTAGTGGTAGAGGCGAGCTGCATCTTAGCGTCCTAATTGAAACTTTGCGGCGCGAAGGCTATGAATTTGAAGTCGGCCGACCTCAAGTTGTTACCAAGGAAGAAAATGGCCAAATTATGGAACCGCTTGAAGAATTATTAGTGGAAATCCCGGCCGATCATGTCGGTAGTGTTCAGATGGAGCTAGGCCAAAGAAAAGCCACCCTTAAGGAGCAGTTCGCTAGCTCAAAGGGCATCACCAAATTGATCTATGAACTGCCGACGCGGGCCCTGCTTGGCGTGCGCAATGTACTTATGACTAACACCAAAGGCACCATCATTATGAACAGTCTAATGATTGGCTATCAACCCCTTGGGCCATCCCTACAACAGCTCCGAAACGGTGCGCTTATTGCTTATGAAGCCGGCACGACAACCCCCTATGCCCTGCAGAATGTTGAAGCGCGTGGCACAACTTTTATTGGTCCTGCTCAGCAAGTTTATGCCGGACAGATTGTAGGCTTAAGTACCAGAAGCGATGATATAGAGATAAATGTTTGCAAAGCGAAGCAACTCACCAATATGCGCAGCTCTAGCAGTGATGGCGTAGTGCAATTAACACCTCCCACTATTTTGAGCTTAGAGCAATGCTTAGATTTTATAGAAAATGACGAACTATTAGAGGTAACTCCCAAGAATCTTCGTTTACGCAAGCGTGAGCTCGACCCCAATAAACGTAAACGCCAAAGCAACAAAGTACTATAAAGCGGCCGAAGCAAGGCCGATTCAAGCTGATTCTGCTAGGCAGTTTGAGATATTTATGTTATGCTTAAGTCAAGCAAGTGGTTACGAAACCCTCTCCGTTGTCATAATT
>CAYVSP010000008.1:1979-31624 GCA_964453655.1 uncultured Candidatus Saccharibacteria bacterium | reverse complement strand
CTGTCAACTTCTAATAAACTACTTTGTTGGCTCTCATTACCGCCATTAGAAGTGTTTTTATTCTTGTTTCCTCGCAATACAGCGGCTGTCGCAAAACTACTCAACAGCAGTAGAAAAATAGCCGCCAGGCCGATCATACGCCATGGCAGTTTTCTCTTTTGTGAGGGATCTTTCAATGATTGATTAGAGGGCACTGTATAGTCTGGGTCACCATCCAATCCCGAAGAGCCAGTTGAGGGTTGATCAAGGCTATCCCCTGTCGAGTAACTGGTGGTCTCAGAAGAGTCAGAAGCATTAGTGACTGGCTTAAAAGAAGCATCCACACTACTAAGTACAGGGTCAACAGAAGTTACTGGAGCAATTATGGTTTGCGTCTGAGGTTGCTCAAGGCTGGTTGGATCAGGTGAAACCGGAGCAGCTAGCTCTCCAGTAAAAACAGGATCTGGTCGACTTACAGGGACAGCTTGCCCGTTGCCCTCGTGCGTAAGCACTGGAATAGGCATAGTGCCCCTGTAAGTTTTTTGCGCCGTAGCGACTTCGTCGTTCATGTTGATATTTATTTGATCTGTTTGGTTTATGTTTTACCTCTAAAGTCTAAAGAGATGGGTAGGTGTTAGCAATAGATTTTAACAGAGGTAAAATATGGTCAAAAATCCGTTGTAATTCAACCTACATAGACGCTTATGCTTCCCCTGTTAGCTATTTAACAGAGGTGAGTTTTGTTGTGTTATTTATAACCTTACTGCTTCTACCTCTGTATTGTTGTATAAAACTCTATGGCCGTTGTTCTAGGTGTAATTTTATTACAAGTTATCCACAGCCGATTTGTACCTACTTAGCAGTCCGGATACATTTTTTATACACTCGCCCCTGTTAAGGTGTTTTATTATCTCTTATATTTTTCGTACAAAGTAATGGAGCATCTGTCCGAGTCCGCGCGTTGATTCTTCTTTAGCAAAGTATCTCTCGGTATCTAAAATCTGCTTAAGTTCATCGCTTGGAACATCACTATACTTGCGAAAATCGTTTTCACTTCCCACCCTAACGCCTCTCCAAGTAAGCAATCTTAAATTATTCTTCTTTAGTAAGGCTTCAAGACTAGAAGGTCGAAAGGCCCAGACCCTTAAACCAAGGCTATTAATGGCCTGCTCGCTTTTTGTAATATCTCTTGCCATATCACTATCTTGTTTAAATAAAGCTCGCGCTATACCGCCGCCGTAACCTTTGGTCAAAATAGATATAACTGATTTCGGGTGAGCAAGCTCCCTGAGTAGACGTAGATGAGCACTGGGATCTTGAATGCAATACTCTATGACACCGTGCGACAGCACTATATCAAAAGTTTGACTCTTGAATTTGGCCGCTATATCTTGGGGGTATAAATGGTGAATAGCCACGTTTGTGCCTAACTTATTAAACCTTATCGTGGCTCGCTTTATCATTTTCAAAGAGGGGTCTATCAGAGTAACTTTGTAGCCACGCTCAGCTAGCCACCGCGCATCCCTACCATCGCCACCGCCGACATCTATAGCAGTAGCAGAAGTTGAAGGTAGAAATTCGCTTAAGTTCTCTCTGGTTAAAACTTCTCTGACGTGTCCTCGTACAGTCTGATAGTAATCGATGAATTCATCGACAACTGAGTCAAAATCAGCCATTACTAGCTCCTCTTTTAATTTAATTCGGAAGAGACTGAGCGGTTCACCTTAAATGAAAGCGAGTTTATTTTGCTAGCGACTGGGTGTCTTATGAACATCCAGTGGTGCTGCCGCAAGAAGTGCAAACGTAGCAACTACCGGCTTTTTGAGTCTGGTTACCGCAGTTATAGCAAAGTGGTGCACTATCTTGGTGCGTGTCCACCACTGTCTTTTTGATTTGAGCCGGTTCAAGCGTAGGCTCAGGTTCGTTGCTTGCTTCTACCATAGCAACTCCTTCGTCCAATATGCTTTCGGTGACCAAAGGTACCTCATCAACAGTGCTCGTCCTTGTTGTTTTATCAAGTAAGCTGGTTTGGCCTTCTGGCATATCATCAATCGAAGCTAATCCTACCTCTAGTCGATCATCAAAAGTTAAGTAGGTCTTGCCAAGCCGGCGAAAAATGTAGTCGATGATAGATGAAGCGGTTCGTATTTCCGGATCGTCGGTAATACCAGCTGGTGCAAAGCTGGTATTGGTAAAAGTACGCACAAACTTCTTAAGCGGTACACCGTACTGCAGGGCATAGCTGGCGCTGGTGGCGAAGGCATCCATGACACCTCTTAGGGTTGAGCCTTGCTTAGCAATGCTAATAAATAGCTCTCCTGGCGTACTGTCGTCATATTCACCGACTGTGAAGTAGCCGCGAATGCCGGCAACCGTAAATTTGAATGTCTTGGAATCGCGTACCCTCCGCAGTTCATGACGAACCGCGTTTAGGGGTGGATGGCCAGGTTTTATTGTTTCTTCTACAACAGAATTAACTGCTGCAACTAGTTTTTCCTCTGTTGTCTGTGTGATGCCTGTTGCTTTAACTGAAGCGACGCCTTCTTTCTTGGCCATTGATAGTGGCTGCCCCACTTTACAGTTGTCACGGTAGATAGCCACTGCTTTAAGTCCCAGTTTCCATGATTCCAGGTGAAGCTGCTCAATCTCTTCAACAGTAGCTTCTTCTGGCATATTGACGGTCTTGGAGATGGCACCTGAGATGAATGGCTGGACAGCGCCCATCATTTTGACATGGCCCATATAGTGGATTGAGTTATCGCCCATCGAACAGGCAAAAACGGCTTCATGCTCTTTCTTTAAATGTGGTGCACCTAAGATGGTTTTTTCCTTATCAATGTACTCAACGATATCGTCGGTCTGGGTTTTGGTATAGCCAAGCGAGCGCAGAGCACGAGGGACTGTCTGATTCACAATGCTCATAGTACCTCCACCAACCAGCTTTTTTACCTTAACAAGGCCTAGGTCTGGTTCGATACCAGTCGTATCGCAGTCCATCATCAATCCAATGGTGCCGGTTGGTGCCAGCACTGAGGCTTGGCTATTGCGAACACCATAGAGTTCGCCTAGCTCAACCGCCTCGTCCCATGAACTGGCAGCTGCACTTAGTAATTCTTCACTGACTAGGCTAGCATCTATGTTAGAAACGGCCTCACGATGCTTTTTCAGCACTCTGAGCATACCTTCGCGATCTTTACGAAAACCAGCAAACGGGCCAACCCGGCGAGCTAATCGCGCGCTTGTAGCATACGCATGGCCGGTCATAAGAGCCGTAATAGCCGCCGCTTGGGCTCGGCCCTCTTCGCTATCATATGGCAGTCCTTGAGCCATTAGAAGCGCTCCTAGATTGGCATAGCCTAATCCAAGTTCGCGGTAAGCTTTGGCATTCTTGGTAATGCGCTCTGTTGGATACGCACTATAGCCAACCAGTATCTCTTGACCACTGAACATAATTTCAACGGTGTGCTTAAACGCTTCGATGTCAAAACTGCTATCTTCCCGTAGATATCGCAGCAGATTAATACTGGCTAAGTTGCAGGCCGAATTATCAAGATGCATGTATTCGCTGCAAGGATTAGAAGCATTGATGCGACCGGCGTTGGGTGACGTGTGCCAGCTATTGATAGTAGTATCAAATTGCAAGCCTGGGTCAGCACACTCCCAAGCCGCTTTGGCAATCTGGCGCCATAGGTCGCGAGCTTTAGTAGTTTTGGTAGTCTTGCCGTTGGTAACCGCCTTAAGATCCCAGTCGTCATCATTCTGAACAGCTTGCATGAAATCGTCAGTCAGCCGGACTGAATTATTGGCGTTCTGGTACTGAACGCTAAAAGCGTCTTTACCGTCTAGATCCATGTCATAGCCGGCCTCTTGTAGTACCCGAGCTTTGCGCTCTTCTATGGCTTTACACCAGATAAATTCTTCCACATCAGGATGGTCGACATTCAATATAACCATCTTGGCAGCCCGCCGTGTCTTACCACCGCTTTTAATTGCGCCTGCTGAAGCATCGGCACCACGCATAAAGGACAGTGGACCAGAGGCTGTACCGGCGCTCTTACCAAGCTTTTCAACCGAACTGCGCAAGGTGCTTAAATTAATACCGCTGCCGCTGCCACCCTTGAAGATCATACCTTCCTCAGCATACCAGTTAAGAATAGCCGGCATGGTGTCCTCAATCCCAAGAATAAAACAGGCGCTGGCTTGCTGTGAACGGCTGGGCGCACCGATGTTAAACCAGACCGGTGAGTTAAAAGCTGCCCGTTGAGTAGCTAAAATGTACTTCAACTCTTCACGAAAATCTTCGGCCTCTGCTTCGGCCTCAAAATAGCCTTCTTGTAGACCAGTCCGGGTAATGGTATCTGCTACCCGATCTACTAGTGTTTTGAGCGAAGCTTCTCGCTCGGCTGTACCAGGGGTACCGGTGAAATATTTTTGGGCAACGATATTAATGGCGTTAAGTGACCAGTGATCTGGAAATTCAACATCTTTTTGATCAAATACTGGTGTATCGGTCATCGGATTTTTGATTAATGAATCGCGTTTGACCCACGTTAGCTGGTCATAAGCCTTCTCACCACTTCTGATAAAAAGACGTCTGATGCCAAGTGTAGTTGTTTGTGCCATCGTTGTTACCCTCGCTTCTTAAGCTATCTGTCACCTACAGACAGCATTATTTTGTTAGTTTTTAATTGTTAGGTTTTTGTTTAGAGCTGCTGAACAATCTCTCGTTTGTTCGCTAGTGCTCCCCCTTACCTTTTATGTTTAGATAAAATGTGAGGGGGAGCCGTCAAAGAGCTTCTAGACTTTGACGGTTACTGATTTTAAATTTGTCTTTTTATCCCCTTGGTCTTCCTTTTTGGGGCTTCCTGCTTTTAGCTCCCTGATCTGTGACAATTGGCGTTCAAAGCTCGCGATATCCTTAAAGCGTCGATAGACGCTGGCGAACCGAACATAAGCCACATCATTGAGCTCAGACAGCCGCTCCATTACCAGTTGTCCAATCTTGCTAGATGGTATTTCGCTTTCGCCGCAGCTATACAGCGCTTCTTCAACGCTAGCGACAAGTCGTTCCAACTGCAAGGAGGTGACTGGTGTCTTTTCACATGCTCGATAGAGTCCTGCTAAAAGCTTTTCCCGGTTAAAAATTTGCCTGGTTCCATCGTTTTTTATGACTATTAACTGCGGCCGTTCAATCCGCTCGTAAGTAGTAAAACGTTGTTGGCAGTGGATGCATTCACGGCGGCGTCTAATTGCTTCGCCGTCAGCTACATCCCTTGATTCAATAACCTTTGTATCGGCATGGTGACAGTGGCTACATTGCATAGCATATCTCCCTTCTTTAGGTACATGCGTATCGGTGTTGAGACAAAATTGTGTTCATTTATAAATGTACGTCGCTATAAGTATGTCCCCAGATATAGCGTCTACGAGTATTAGCATAACTCTATCTATAGTGGTTTTCAAGTATGTTTTTGGTGTATTATTTACTGTGGGTTAAGCCAATTACCTCTGTTAAATCAGCGATAAAATGTCTTAGTCTTTTTTATCAGCTTCATCTTTGTTATCTGCGTCTTCTTTTTTTGGTTTTTTGCCACGACTTTTTAGACGACGTAAGAACGAGGGCTTTTGTAGTTCCTCTTCTTCAGGGCTGGTAAAGATAACTGGTTCATCGTCATTCTTGTCTGGTTTGGATCCGGCTTCTTCAGGATGGTTAAGGGACCAGATATTCGGAACAGTACTATCATCGCTATGAAAGTCAGCTGCGCTATCAGTCTGTTCTAGATCCATGTTTATATCACCGATTTCACGCTCCTCAGTTTCAGATTTGAGTCCTTTATCGGTTATATCTTCCTCTTCTTTTGCTAGCTCAGTAGTTTGTTTGCTGCGATTGGCATAGTACGACGCATCAAAACCGGTCGCCACAACAGTAATAATAATCTCACCGTCCAGTTCAGGATTAATAGTAGCACCGAAGATGATGCTAGCTTCAGGATCAGCCGCGGCAGTGATAGTTTCAGCTGCCGTATTGATTTCATGCATGCTCATATCATTGCCACCAATGACATTGAAGATAATTCCTCGGGCGCCATCAATCGATACCTCTAATAGAGGCGATTCAATCGCCTGTTGAGCCGCTTGAACTGCTCGATTTTCGCCGCTTGCCCGCCCAATACCCATTAAGGCTGAGCCGGCATCCTTCATAACTGTCTTCACGTCGGCAAAGTCCAAGTTTATCAGGCCATGTACAGTAATGAGGTCCGAGATACCTTGCACGCCTTGTCTAAGCACATCATCGGCGACTTTGAAGGCTTCTAATAATGGCGTTTGCCGGTCAATCGTCTGCAACAAGCGATCATTTGGTATGGTAATAAGCGTGTCGACGGATTGGCGTAGTCTGTCTATAGCTTCCTCGGCATTGCGGCGGCGCTTTTCACCTTCAAAGGCAAACGGCTTGGTTGCAAAGCCAACCACTAGCGCGCCAGCATCTTCAGAAGCCTTAGCTACAATGTGACCAGCGCCACTGCCGGTACCACCGCCGGCCCCAATGGTCACAAAGACCATATCAGCATCGGCCACCGCTTTTTTGATTTCTTCACGTGATTCTTCAGCGGCTTTTTGGCCAACCAAAGGATCAGCGCCAGCTCCCAGTCCACGAGTTGTATCTTTACCGATGTGGATTTTTACATGTGCTTTGGAGTGATGAAGAGCCTGTGCGTCGGTGTTAATAGCAATAAATTCGACGTTTTCAACACCTGCATCAACCATACGATTAATGGCTGCGCCGCCGGCCCCACCTACCCCTACTACTTTAATGCGCGCAAACGTCTCGATGGCTGGTGATACCTGAGGCATGGTCCTTACTTACTCCTCTAGCTGCTCAAACTTTATGAACTGCAGTATACCTGAACACTAATTTCAGTTCAACGAACAATTAACTATCGTAACTGGATTGGTAGCTTTATAACGTCGAATACAAAAAAATGCATCTCAGTGTTTTTTAAAACGACCAACGACCCCTCGCAACAAACTAGTTGCTTTATGGGCAGTCTGAGATGAGGGGCCAGCCTGCAATGACCCAGGCATCAACAGCATATCCAGAAGCATTAAGCCGACCCCTGATGCATAAGCCGGATCCTCAACGGTATCAATCAAGCCGCCAATGTTCTGCAATTTGCCAACCCGAGCGGCCAATTGTAACTTTTCTTTGGCAAAATCAGCTATTCCAGGCAGATTAGCCGTCCCGCCGACCAAAACAACGCCGCCAGGCAGCTTACGCGAGCGATGAATCCGCTTTAATTCTTTATCAACAAATTCAAATAACTCATCAACCCGCGCCTCGGCAATCATATAAATCTCCTCACGCTCGAAGTGGTGGCTGATTTTGTCAATGACCACCGGTGCTAGACCAGGCTTCGGTTCTTTAAGTGTAGCGTGCTGCAACTTTACTAACTCAGCGATGTCAAGATCAGTCTTAAGCCCAATCGCTAAATCATTGGTTATGTTTATCCCGCCAACCGGAATAACTGCCACATGCTGCACCTCGCCATCCTCAATCACAACCATGTTAGTGGTACCGGCACCAATATCAAGCAGAATGGTGCCGGATTCTTTTTGCTGGCGGGTCAAGACAGCCTCGGCGGCTGCCAAACTAGAAACGGTATGATGCGATGGCGTTACGTGAGCATTTTGAAGCACTTGATCCAAGCTTCGTAAATTAGGGATGGCTGCTGTCACTATATGAGTGTCAACCTCTAGACGAATGCCTTGCATACCGACTGGATCTTTAATATTGTCCTGCCCGTCGAGTCGATAATTTTTGGCAAAAACTTGGACGATTTCGCGATTTGGCGGCAACTGGATAATGGTAGCTGCCTCTTCAACGCGCAATCTATCATCTGGCGTAATTTCGCGGTTGGCGGTACTGATAGCAATCACCCCCTTAGAGTTCAAGCCCATCACATGTGATCCGTTTACATTAACGGTAGCACTGGTAATATGCACGCCTGATACGCGTTCAGCCTCGCTAATAGCTTTTAGGACCGCTTCAACGACATCATCAACATGCACCACAACACCTTTACGCATGCCAAGATTTGGTGCGCTGCCATGTCCAATAATCGATGGTGTAGGCATGGTTGTTGCCGGATCAGAGCTATCTAGCATACCGACGACGCATCGAACCGTACTGGTACCAATGTCCAGACCAAAAAAATGGCTAGGCGAAGGCTCGCGCATGCCCTGAAGTATACCATAAGAACTACTTGCTAACTGTTTCTAAAAGCGGTCTTATAGACGAGTCATTACTTCAAAACCACCATCGGTAATAAGAATGGTGTGCTCAAATTGGGCTGACCAACTGCCATCAGCTGTCCATAGGGTCCAACCATCATGGTCGATTACGATATCTTCTTTCCCCAAGGTAGTAATCGGTTCTATGGCGATTGTCATGCCGCTTTTAAGGGCAGGCCCGCCGTGCTTTGAGCCATAGTTAGGAATATTCGGATCCTCATGCAGTTCATGCCCTACGCCATGTCCCACTAAATCGCGCACAATACCTAAGCGATATGGCCTGATTGCATTTTCGACAGCAGCGGAGATATCACCGACATGGCAACCACTCTTAACCACATCAATGCCGGCATACAGCGCACGTTCAGTGCCTTCTAGCAGTTGTCGAACGCGGGCAGACACTTTCCCGACCGGCACAGTAATGCCGGCATCAGTAATTAAGCCGCGGTAGCGTACGCCAAAATCATAGTTTACGACATCGCCTGCTTGCAACGGCCGATCTGTCGGTATACCATGTTGAACTTGATTATTAACAGAAATGCAGATGATGTCCGGGTAGCCTTGATAACCTTTGAAGGCTGGTTCACCACCTAATTTAGCCAATTCTTTTTGGGCAAGCTGAGACATCTCAATTGGTGTAGTCCCAGGTTGTGTATGGCGACTCAATAATTCAAGAACAGTTGCTAACATGCGACCACCTTCGCGCATTGCCTTAATTTCGCTAGCGGTCTTTACGCGCGTATACATTAATGTCCCGGCCTAATGTCTCAGGGCTGCTTGGATGGCTGCCTGGACAGCTGCAACGTCTTGCTCGCCATCAATTTCATAGATTGGTACCCCAGCCGCCTTGAAATGCTCCAAAACCGGCTTGATTGATTCGTCATACTCTTTGAATCGTTTATGAATAACTTCCTGATTATCGTCGGCTCGTCCACGATTAAGCAATCGTCTACTGACTGTTGTTTCAGAAGCTACCAAATGAATCACGGCCCGCGCTTTTAGCTGGCCATGCTTAACCTGGCTAAGCAGCCAATCAGCTTGAGCTATCGAGCGCGGAAAACCATCTAGCACAAACTCCTGGCTACTATCAATCATATGAAAAATTTTCTGCAACAAGGCGATGATTTCTTGATCTTCCAATAATTTACCAGCCACCATATCTTTACGCCGTTTGCCGCTTACCAACATGCGTAAGAATTCCCCGGTAGAAAGCCAGGGCAAACCAAGCTTATCGGCTAGCATCCGGCCTTGCACGGATTTGCCTGAACCGGCTACACCCATAAAAACAATCATGCCAGTTTTTCCTTTACAAGTTTGGCAATTACCCCGCCATCAGCTTTACCGTTGGTGCGTTGACGTACTTGGCCAATGACTTGGCCCATTTGTTGGATTGAAGTTGCTCCCAGTTCAGCAATGACCTCGCTAACAACTTTAGCAACATCGGCTTCGTCCATTTGCTCTGGTAAGTATTTTTCAATTACCTGCTTTTCGACTAGTTCAGCTTCTGCTTGCTCACTATTTCCACCTTGCTTGTACAACTCAGCGCTTTCCTGGCGTTTCTTGGCTTCTCTGCTAAGAACAGCTTGGACAGCTTCATCATCATCCTCACCACGCGTGCCAGCCGCAACTTCGGCGTATTGGATAGCACTTTTAAGGCCGCGCAAAGTCGTTACTAGCGTCTTATCGCCAGCTAGCATGGCCTGCTTGAGGTCAGCCTCTATTTGTCTCTTTATACTCATACCTTAACTAAAGTGTACCAGAGCAATGGTTAATTTTCACCTACGTTTGACTAGGCGTTTCGGCAAGCGTTAACGATTCGGACTGAAAACTTTGCAAGTATCCGATTACGGCTTCTCCCATATGCTGGCGTATCATACTTTCTTGTGGATTACCTACGTGAGAGAATGCCTCTATCGCTATAGGCCCAAGATTTTTCTCTGGAAGCGTAGTGGTATAAGGAAATTGACTCCTCCTACCCGTCCACGCGTCAACTACTACTCTCTTGAAAGCAAATTTAGTACTAGGTAATCCAAACACACCTATAAAGGCATTAGCAATCGTATCCTCTTCTGTAGAGTTTTCAATCGTCACTAACACCTTACCTGCTCTTTTAGGGTGATCCTCAATGTCCATAATAAAAGTATATCAAACTGAGTTGGAATTTATTTCGCAGCTTTATTTTTTACTTATTGGAAAGAGAGCCCGAGCGCCGGATCCATTCCGCGCCCGGCGCGTGGAGAAAACCAAGCCGGAGGTCCCATTCGCCTATACGAAAGGCCGAATGGGCCGCGCATGGTTGTCTCCATATTTATCGCTGGCCGAGTTTGATTTTTTTAAGCTTAAGAGCTTTGCGCTCACGGCGCACAATGGCCTTGGCTCGTCGGTCACGCTTGCTTATCGGCTTCTCAAAGTATTGGCCCTGCTTTACTGTCGTAACCACGCCGGACTGCTGGACCTTACGATTAAAGCGTCGCAGTAAACTTTCCAGCGACTCTTTGGGATCTTTTTTAGTTACTTGAATCATTGTGCAAGCATTTTACAGAGTATTGTAATTTTTTGCAAGGAGTTAATAAGGGGATTTGCGCTGAGTAGCCCGTTGTGATTTCAACACAATACTTTGCAGTTCTTTAAAGATAATAAAGTGCTTATTAGTGTGGTAAATTTTAGTGTTGCCTTGCTTCTCCGAAATCAAAAAGCCAATTTTTTCCAGACGTTTCAGTTCACGCTGAATGTTACCGGCATCCTCTTTTATCAGTTTAGCCAGTCCGCGCACGTGTGTCTTGAAGTCAGGATACTTAGCATAGACTACTAGTATTTTGCGGCGCACTCTTGAAGTTATGAATACATCTAACATAAGCTTTTATTGTTATATGAACAACGTAAGACTAAGTATAGCCATCAGCCGACGGCATTTCAATACATTTTATGGCTGAACCCATATAATAGCGCTATGTACTATGAAGTTTTAGCGCGTTTGCACTCCTATCAGGGCTCTGAGTACTTAACCTATGCAAGTAAGCAGAAGCTTGATGTTGGAGATATTGTGAGTATCCATGTGCGCAATCGTCCGGCATTAGCTATAGTCATGAGTACAACAACCAAACCATCTTTCGCTACTAAACCAATTGATGAGCTGGTTGACTTGTCTCGATTACCTGAAAAACTGATAGATCTTATAAAATGGATGCGACTATATTACCCTAGCCCGCTGGGCTTATTGGCGCAGCTTTTTATCCCTAATAGTTTTCCCAAAAAACAAATTGCTCAAAAACAAGCTCCCCAGAAGCCAAAAAAAGCCGCCTTGCCGTCGCTGACAACTGACCAAGCTCGAGTCTTGAAACAAATTAGTACCAGTACTTCTCCAACAACTTTGCTGCACGGCGATACTGGCAGCGGCAAAACACGAATCTACAGCGAACTTGCGGCACAACAGCTTAAAGCCGGTAAATCAGTCCTGATACTGACGCCCGAGATTGCTTTAACACCCCAGTTAGTCCAAGAAGTTAGAGCCAACTTACCAGCTACTGAGATACTGGTTTCTCACTCTGGCTTAACCGAAGCTGAGCGGCGGCGCATTTGGTTACAAGTGCTAGATACTGTAACGCCAATAGTGCTTATTGGGCCGCGATCTGCCTTGTTTGCTCCTTTTAACAAACTAGGCTTAATAGTTATGGACGAGTTCCACGAACCGGCTTACAAGCAAGAACAAGCACCATACTATCAAACCATAAGGGTAGCCGGCCAACTAGCACACCTGCACAAAGCACAACTTCTGTTAGGTTCAGCCACACCGCTAGTGAGTGAATATTATTTTGCGCATGCCAAGTCTGCCCATATTGTGCGTATGACTAGTCTGGCCGTAAAAACAACTCATAAAAGCGAAGTTAAGGTGGTGGATTTGCGCGACAAGGCTAATCTAACACGAAGCCCTCACTTCTCTAACCAGTTACTGGATAGTATTGAACAGGCTTTGTCTAGAGGCGAGCAAGCTTTAGTTTTTCTAAACAGACGGGGCACTGCCCGCTTAGTCTTGTGCGAAAACTGTGGCTGGCAGGCATTATGCCCTAATTGCGACCTGCCGCTCACCTATCACGGCGATAAACACCAGATGCTTTGTCATACTTGTGGGTATAAGTCTGCGGTACCATTGAGCTGTCCGGTTTGTGCTAGCAATCAACTGATATTTAGAAGTATAGGTACTAAGTCTTTAACAGATGCTCTCAAACGTCTTTTCCCTAAGGCCAAAGTTCAGCGGTTTGACAGCGACAGTAGCAAAGATGAACGTTTTGAGCAACATTTTGAGCGGGTCAAAGCCGGCGAGGTGGACATTTTAGTAGGCACGCAATTATTGGCTAAAGGCTTGGATCTGCCCAGCCTAGGCGTTGTTGGTGTAGTATTGGCCGACAGTAGCCTATATCTGCCCGACTATACGGCCGAAGAGCGCACCTATCAGCTTCTGTGCCAGGTAATCGGCCGTGTTGGCCGGGGTCACCTGCCAGGTATAGCCATTATTCAGACTTACCGACCAGATGGGCCGGCTATTCAAGCCGCAACCTCTAAAAATTGGGAGGTGTTTTATGAGCAGCAGCTTAAGGAGCGCGAGCAGTACCTTTTTCCGCCTTTTTGTTTTTTAATGAAAATTACACGCAAACGAGCAAGTCAAGCAAGCGCCCAAAAAGCCACTGAAGACATTGCCCTTCAATTAAAAAAGTTCGCGAAGCCTATCCAGGTCATTGGACCAAGTCCTGCTTTTCATGAAAAAGCGGCTGGACGTTATGTCTGGCAGGTGGTAGTAAAGGCTCGCGACCGTAAACAATTAGTAGCCCTAACCAAATACTTGCCGTCAGATTGTACCTACGACCTCGATCCAAATAATCTGCTTTGAAGCGAATTTCGCAACCGTTAACAGATACGGTATACTGCTTGGGAAATGAACGCCACCAAAGATAATATCATTATATTGCCTAATCCGCATTTGAGGCAACGCTCCACCAAAGTAGGTTTAATAACATCTGAAATCAAACAGGTCGTTCTAGATATGGAGGCCGCTACGCTGGACTGGGAAGCCAGTCGTGAACACGAAGTTGCCGTCGCTCTAGCGGCTATACAAATTGACATACCGCTCAGAATTGTGGTCATCCGTAATAATTTTGAAGATAAAAAAGACCGCACGTTCACCACATTCATAAACCCTGTTATTACCAAGTTTGAAGGCGAGCTTGAAGAAGGCTATGAAGGCTGTCTTAGTATTAGAGACTTATACGGCAACGTGCCTCGTTATCCTAAAGTTCGCATTAAAGCCTTAGATATAAGCGGTAAAGAGTTCCGTGTTACCGCTAAGGGTTTTCAGGCGCGCTTGCTGCAGCACGAAATTGATCATAATAACGGCAAAATGTTTGTTGACCATATTAAAGACCAGCCGGAGGCATTCTTCAGGCTAAATAAGCATGGCAAATTGGAGCCAGCGAATTATGAACGAGCCAGTCGTATTCTTTGGTAATGAACAACTAGCAACCGGTATTGGTATAGCTAACCCGGTTATATACGAGGCTGTCCGGGCGGCTGGTTTTGCCATTGAAAAAAGAATAACTGGCAAATTATCAGAGCTTGGTTCCCATCATTCCAAATTAGCCGTTCTAGTAGCCTACGGACATATTATTCCATCATCTATTTTGGACCAATTCCCTTTAGGTATCATTAATGTACACCCTTCTTTGCTGCCTAAATATCGTGGGTCAACACCAATTGAGCAAGCCATATTAGATGGCGCATCCAAAACCGGCGTTTCTATTATGTGCTTAACCAACGCCATGGATGAAGGGCCTATTTACACTCAAAAAACAATCCATTTAAGTGGACAAGAGTCAAAAGTTGAACTAGCCTTAACTTTACAACAGCTCGGTGCAGGGCTGATTCGAGAACTGTTGCCGGCTATAGTAAATGGTAGTCTAAAGCCACACCGCCAGCCACACCCTGACCGCGCTACATACACACGCAAACTCACTAAGGCAGATAGCGTGGTAGATTGGGACAAGCCAGCCGAACAGATAGAACGAGAAATCAGAGCTTTTGCTGGCTGGCCGAAATCGCGTACTATATTAGGTGGCAAAGAAGTTATCATCACCAAAGCTCAGGTGGTAGCCGAAAATGGCAAACCTGGTGGTTTATCAACCCAAAATAAACAAATAATCGTTCACTGTGGACGAAGTGCATTGTTGATTGAATATCTAAGACCTATTAACGGCAAAGAAATGACGGCCCAGGCTTTTTTGGCTGGATATAAACAGCTACTGTAGAAAATCAATTACCACAACGGATTTATCATCATAATCTGGGCTTTTTTCAATCAGCATCTCGGCAGCCTTTTGCGGACTGGAGTCACATAAAGCTTCTTTAATAAAATCAGCTCCTGAAAAAATCAGGCCTTCTGAGATACCGTCAGTACAAACTATAAATCGACTGCTGTTTCTAGGCTCTATAACTTTGCATTGTTCGCAGCTTGCGCTGCGGGCCGAAAGTGCATTAGTAAGTCCATGTTTGGTAGCTTCAGCCGTTACAAGCTGGTGCATGAAGCTATACCCTTGTAATTCAATTATTTGACTATCGCCAATCTGGCCAACAACTGCCCGGTTTTCGCCCTCTGCTTCTTTGAAGAAATGGATAATGCTGGCTGTGGTCGCCATGTGTTCATTTCCTTCAAGCCGCTCCGCCGCCAAGCGGATAGCTTGTCCAGCGTGCTTAAATGCTGCTTTAACTGTTTGAACAGCTGTTTCGCTTGTAACGGGTGCACTGTCATTAAAATATGCCACTACAGAATCTCGCGCTATTTGCGGGGCTAAATCACCGTTACCGTGACCACCTAAGCCATCAAATACACCATAAAGGTTTAATCCATCATTTTGAAGTATTGCATCTTCGCCTTTTAGGGCCTGTTCGGCACGACCAATTTCCAAATGCATGGTTTTACCCCTGTATTAGGCTGCAGCAGGTGGTTCCGCAGCAGGTGGCGGTACTTGTTGAGGATTTACTTGCGGTTGACTTGTTAGTGGTTGGCCTTGCGGCGATGCTGACGGTGCTTGTCGGCTAAGTGCTAAAACCTGTGGCGCAGCTTGTTTAACTTCGACTTTCAGTTTCTCCAGTTCATCACCAACCACTTGCTTATAGTTTGGGAAGTTTGTTTCTAACCAACTCAGGGCGCCAAATTCGGAAATAACAGCATTAGTATTCAGGGTGACCCCCCGCTTGGCTGCATTTTCCTGGGCTTTTGCAAGGCTGGCCTGGTATTCACTAGCCTGCTCCCAGCCAGCTTTGTTATTGTCAAGATAGCCTCTGGCATAAGAAACATCGCCATCAATAAAACGTTCAAAATCATCTAACTGTTCGTTGCTCATTTGTTCGGCTAACTTCATACCGACTCGCATTTCCAGCGTTTCGTAGATGTGGGCCAGCATTTTGTTCTTTTCTTGCGGTGGTAGGTCACCGAGGCCAAGATCTTTCAGTAAATTGTCGTCGAGTTTAAACATAGGTTCCCTTTCTTAGTACATATTGTATCATTTGCTCTTATCCCTCTAATGGATTATTAAAAAGGCGACTACCGCAAAAATAAGCACGACTACGCCGGCCCAGAAACCATTTTTCACGGCTGTTTTATATAAATCCGGTTGTTGCGGGCTGGCTTGTTGATATGGGGTTGCTCTATTCCCTGTTGCCGCCGGTTCAGCCGCCAGGCGTTGCTTTATGGCTTCGGCAAGTAGAATGGCATCGTGCTGCGATGAAGTGGGCCCGCCCCTGGCGGCGCTGTGGTAGTCCATCTCTCGCTCTTTTGATTCGTGGCGGCGCTCATAAACTGCTTCAACCGGAATGTCCTGCTCAGCCGCCACTTCAATTTTTTCTAAAACAGCTTGGGGCTTTTCTGATCTCTCGGTTTGCTGCACTACTTGCTCGGCTATAGGCATTTTTTCTATAGTTTTATTGATATTCGGAGTTTGTCTGATCTCTTCTTTTATCACTGCCGGGTTCTGGTTAGCTTGTTCTGGTAAGTTTTGGCGCTCATAAATAGATGTATATTTTTCAAAATTTTGTTGCTGGGTGTGCATTTCTGCCTTTTCTTCTTCGGTACTTTTGGCTACTTTTTTGAGTTGTTCTATTTGTTGTTTGGCTTTCTGCTGGTTGTGCTCTGTTTTACTAAGTCGCTTACGGGTTTTACGATCAGCTCGATGCCGCCCGATATACTCCGCTCCCAGCAATGTTCCCACAGCGGCTGCGGCTTGAGGACTCTCTACAACTCGCTCAGTAGGTGCTTCACGCGGCAGGGCTTCTTGGCCCTGAGCATTTTGCCGAAATGGTGCCATAAACTGTTCGGCTACAGGGGTCATAGTATAGCTTTGCGGCTGCTTTTCAATGGGATTGTCTAGCTGAGTTTCGGCCGTAGAAGACTCTTGTTTAGTTGAAGATGATTCAGTCGATGTCTGGCTTGGCTGTGATATCCGCTCTGCATCTTCATGATCGTTATTAACACCAACTTCTAGCTTTGGTTCTGGCGCTGGTTGTTCTGCCCGGTTTTCGATATTAATGACGGGCCGATCGCCTACATACTCCCGGTCGACAGTCTGCCGAAACAAACCCTTGAAACTCTCTCTTACCCGCTGCCAGTTACTTTTCTTCTCAGTTTTTTCTGATTTCTGCTCGTCGTCAAGCATGACGTCGAGGGGTTCATGACGGCGACGTAACCATGTTGTTAAGAATTCACTAACACGCCCGCGCTTCTCTGGAGTGCGTTTTTGAGCCCCATCCTCAGGCTTATCAGAAGACTCTTCCATAACAAAGTATTATTTTACAATCTTTATAGAGTTCTAACAACTGTTTCGCGCTTGAATAAGTCGATGTGGTCGCCTTCTTGCAGATCAACACGCGAGCTAGATTGAAAACTAAGACCGCACATCTCGCCTTCCAATACTTCCTTTGTATCCTGAGGTCCACGCTTTAAGTTAGTAACCTCTACCTCGGCTATTTTATCCTTGCCCCGCATAACACGCGCTAATGATGGAACTGTTAACTTGCCTTTCGTGACTTCACCGCCGCAAATAACTTCTGTCTTGGCCGTTTTAAAAATAGCTTTGACTAGCAGTCTACCGAGTTCGGTTTCCACTACCTCTGGCGCCAGCAGCTGGCTTAGCTCTTGCTTAGCATCATCGAGCAGTTCATAAATAACCTTATATAGACGAACCGTTACTTGGTCTCTAGCGGCCAGACGTTTAACGCTTGGCGGCATCTCTACATTAAAACCATAAATAATTGCTCCGCCGGTATGAGCCATATGAATATCATTCTCGCTGACCGCACCAACGCCTGAGCCGACTATACGGGTGGCTACTTCTTGGGTATCCAATGTTTTGAGACTACTGATGACTGAAGTCAGTGATCCCTGTACGTCAGCTTTAACCAATAGGTTTAATTCTTGCATCTGGCGACTGCGATCCATAATCCGAATTAGCTCACTGCTGGAAATATCTGACTTGCCAGCCGAGCCCTTATTTTCAGTCGCGGTTTGGGTAGCCTGCAATCTGGCGTCTCGTTCATCCTTGGCGGCCTGAAATTCATCGCCAAATTCTGGTAAGGCTTTGAAGCCGGTAATAAGCACGGGTGTCGAGGGCGTGGCTTCTTTAAGCGGCTTACCATCGGTTGTCTCCAAATTGCGTACTTTGGCAAAGGTTGTTCCGGCCACTATAGACTGCTGAGCAGTCAGCGTCCCCTGATCAACAAGTGCTACGGCCACCGGACCGCGGCCTTGCTCCATATGCGATTCAATTATAATGCCGCGAACCGGGGCCTTATAATCGGCTTTGAGCTCTTCAACATCGGCTACTAATAGCACCATATCTAGCAACTGTTCAATCCCTTGTTTCGTCTTGGCGGACACTTCCACCGTTACCACATCACCGCCCCATTCTTCGTTAAGTAAATCCTGTTCAGCCAGTTCCTGCTTAACGCGGTTGGCGTCCGCCCCTTCTTTATCAATCTTATTGATGGCTACAATCATTTTGACGCCAGCTTTACGGGCAAACCGGATAGCCTCAATGGTTTGTGGTTTTACGCCGTCATCAGCCGCTACTACTATAATTGCCAAGTCTGTTACTTCAGCCCCATGTTCGCGCAGAGCTGCAAAGGCTTCGTGCCCTGGCGTATCTAAAAATGTAATAGTGCGGTTCTGATGCTTTACTTGGTAGGCCGAAATGTGCTGGGTAATGCCGCCGGCTTCGGCCTTAGTCACTTCGGAACTTCTTATTGCATCTAGCACGCTAGTCTTGCCATGATCGACATGCCCCATGACGGCTACTACCGGCGGTCTTGGATCGCCTTTGCTTGGCCGCTTGACTCGTGGTGTAGCTTCCTCTGGCACACTTGATTTGCGGGCCAGCTCAATATCGAGTCCCATTTCTGACACAATAATTTCGGCTGTATCAAAATCAATACGCTCATTTACGGTGGCCATTACGCCATTTTTCATGAGTTCGGTTATGAGTGTACTCACCGGTATAGACAACTTCTCGGCTAGAGTGCCGACGGTAACGTTATCTTCAATTTGGACTGTGGTTTTTTCGCTCATGTCTGACACTCCTTTCCGGGGGGTCTTCCCCCTTTGCTTTAAGTTTTCATTACTTAGTGTGTTTTAGGCTTAAGGCTATCTTGCGACCCTCTAGATCTATATCCAGAACTTTGAATTTCTTTTTTTCGTTCAATTGGAAAATCTTTTCCGGATCAACACCTTCATCATCACTCATTTCAGATACGTGCACTAGCGCTTCAACGGCTGGACTAAGTTGCACGAAGGCGCCAAACGGCGTAATTCGCGTCACCTTGCCTTCAACCATATCGCCCTTCTTAAATTGCTTGACCTGTTCTAGCCACGGATCTTCCGCCATCTGCTTGAGACTTAACGAAAGGCGGTCTTTATCTATAGCTATAATCTTGGCTTTAACGGTTTGCCCGGTTTTAACGTAATCCCGCGGGTCTTCAACCCGTTCCCAGGAGATTTCACTTATATGAATTAACCCTTCAATACCGTCAACGTTCACAAAAGCGCCAAAATCAATCACGCCAGTGACCATGCCTTCAACTTCATCGCCAACTTTAAGGCCTTCCAGCCGGGATTGCATATCATCCTTAACAGCTTCTTTCTCAGAGAAGATTAATTTATTATCCTTCCTGGAAATGTCCAGGATACGGACTTTAAGGACTTGTCCTATCAAAGCGTTAAGTTTTTGCAAAATCTCATCCTTGTCGGCTCCTGAAACCCGCGGATAATGGCCGGCTGCCAGTTGGCTGACTGGCAAGAAGCCGCGAATGCCTTCTAGCTCTACCAGCAACCCCCCGCGATTAGCGTCGTATGGTTGAATTTCACATATCTCGCCCTTCTCAAATACTTGTTCAAGCTCTTCCCAGCCGCGGTCTTTGGCCGCCCGCTTCATGCTAAGTAGTGCGTAACCCTCATCCATTTCAGGATCGACCACGCTAGTCACTACACTATCGCCTTCATTTAATGGCTGTCCATAGCCGATTTCGCGGCGCATAACCACACCAATGCCGTTAGCGCCTAAATCCACCCAGAGTTCGTGCTTCCGCACGCTGGTAATAACGCCCTCAACGACATCACCTGATTTTAATTGTTGGACGTCGCTCTTCTCTAAAAGCTCATCCATAGTAATAGCTTTTTTTGACATGTAATTACATGCCTCCTTATGCCTGCGGCAACCCGTAGGTTGTAGTCCCGATCAGTCTTGCCAATTATTATATCTGTTAGGAGCCGGCAAGTAAAGGCTATGCTACACTAAACAATATGTACTTGGGGATTGATATTGGCGGCACTAAAACGCTAGTCGCAGTACTATCTGATGAGGGTAAGATTGTCCAAGAAGCTAAATTCTCCTCTAATCATGATTATCAAACATTTTTATCTGAACTCGGCAATGAACTACAAAAATTTGATCTTAGCGCAGTTACAGCATGTTGCGCAGCAGTGCCTGGCTTATTAGACCGCGAAAAGGGCATAGAAATTGCTCTTGGCAATTTACCATGGATCAACCAATATATCATGCGTGATATATCTCAACTAATTAATGGCCTGCCTGTATTAATAGAAAATGACACAAGATTGGCTGGTCTTTATGAGGCACGCTTATTAAAAGATGAGTACGAAAAAGTTCTTTATTTTACGATAAGCACGGGTATAGGCGGAGCATTGATTAACAAAGGTGGTATTGTGCGTATTCTTCAAGACACTGAAATGGGCAAATCACCACTGCTACATGACGGCAAAGTGCAGCATTGGGAGGACTTCGCCGGGGGTCGCGGAGTTGTTTCTAAATTTGGGAAGAAAGCCTCAGAAATTAACGATCCTGAAGCCTGGAAAATCATCGGCAAAAATATCGGTTATGGTGTAGCGGTGATGTGCTCAGTATTGCAACCGGAGGCTGTTGTTTTCGGTGGTGGGGTTGGAGCCTACGCCGACAAGTTTATTCCGACCGTGAAAGCCTACCTAGATGATAATTTACATGCCGTGGTACGTCATCCAAAGGCTCTCTTAACTGCCAAATTGCCCGAAGAAGCAGTCATTTACGGTTGCTACGAACTTGCCAAGGATCATCATGAGCAGCCTGCTTAAGCAGTTCAAGAAAGCCTATCCAAAACTGGCTTTTGTAGAAGGTATGGAATTCTGTTGGTCTCCCAAAACCAAAACGGTCATTTATACCCCCGCAATCAATGACGATCCGTTGGCTGTATGGTCGTTTTTACATGAAGTGGCTCATGCCCTATTAGATCACAGCCGTTACAGCTCAGATTTCGAGTTATTACATATGGAGGCAGCTGCCTGGAATAAAGCTGCTGAAATAGCGCCAAAATATAAATTTAGCATTTCCTCCCAACATATTCAGGATTGTTTGGATACCTACCGTGATTGGCTGCATCAAAGAAGCACTTGTCCGCTCTGTGGCACTACCAGTCTGCAGGAATCGGCCCGTAAATATCGTTGCCATAATTGCAACACAAGCTGGGTGGTCTCAGCATCTCGTTTCTGTCGCCCCTATCGCCGCTGGCAGGAAATAAAAAAGCCGCCGGTGAGTGTGTCACAAGCGACCTTTTCTTAACGGCTTCGCCTTATGAGGGGACACCTGCGGTTTCCCTTCTTTAATTAAAGAATAAGCGTCCAGGGTGTCACATTTGAGTGCAATGCTAGGAGTCCGCGAAGCACGACTGAGTCGTATATATAATACGATGAAGGAGTACTGGAGCGAGACGACACCGCAATGCACCAAAAACGCGCTCTGCTTCTAGCTAAGCCAGAAGCAGAGCGCGCGTGTTGTGGTAGCCTGGTTAAGCTAACTTCTTAGTTCGACGGCTAATCCGTCCGCCCTTGGCACCAGCCACGCGAGCTAGTTCGCGATTGGCGAAAAAGCCGCCAGTGTGGCCTTTTTTACCACCCATTGCACCAATTCTTGCGTAGAAATCAGCGCCGTACTTGGTTTTGTTGGTTGAGGCAGCAGCTTTGCCGCCAGTTTTAGTTCCTGCCATTTGTGAGGCCTCCATTTATTAATCTCTCGAGGCTATAAAAAAGAGCTCGCGGGAAAACGCGAACCCTCCTTTTAAAACCTTTCGAATATGCTTATGATATCACCACAATGCGCTAATGTCAACTATTAAAACTTCTGGTCATATAGTATGATTGGAGCGTCTAAATCAAACATATAAATCCCATTCTTAACCTATGAAAATCAGACACAAAAGAAAAAAGCACATTATTTCAGTTATTGTCATACTACTCTTTGCGGGTGTAGGTAGTTATTTCTTATTTGCTGCCCATGCTAGTCCTCTTGGACGAGCTGCCTACATACCAAAGCCAAGGCTACGATTTGTTTCAATCGGTCGCTCAGATAGCCAATTTACTGAAGCCGATTATCAAACCATTGTTAACCGCTATGGCTGGGTGATCATAAACAAGCAGCACGATAATGATAATATCAATGGCTGGTATGATGCAGCTAAAGAGCTAAAGAAGCGTAACCCAGACATTACGGTAAGCACGTATTGGGAAAGTAAACTCTGGTTTAATAGACAGGCCTTGACTTGGAAAGAGCCCGATCATGATCCTAATTTTAATTCGGCTTGGCTACTCAGGGATAACTCCAGTAATCTAATCTCGGGCCCTAGCTCGGCAACTAATCCTTCTTATTACTATGATTTATCGAACCCAGCTTTTCGCAACTGGGCACTAGCCCAGTTACAGCATCGTATGTCTAAGGCGCCGTGGGATGGAATTCAGTTTGATTCGGCTTACTTGCTATCTGAACCTGACCCGTATGGTATGCAGTGGAACACTTTACTCGGCACCGCACGCGTTCAAGCCTACAATAACGGCCTAATGGATCTTTATAAACGGGCCAAGGCCATGTTCCCCGCTAAAATAATTACCTACAATGGGATCACGCCTTTTAATAATGCATATCGCGGACTGGATAAAATAAGCTACCTGGATGGTGCAACCGATGAGACATTCTGCATTGACTTTTTTGGCAATATTAATAGTTCCGATAGCAATATTGAAGCTGACATTCAGCTGATGCAGCATTACACTAATAAGAAGCTACTCTTCCACACCAACTACAATACGTCTGAGTTAGGTGCAAACTACGGACCTGCCATTGGCCGGTTTTGCCATGCAGCTTTCATGATGGGTTGGGTCCCAGGCGCTGACTTTCACAAATTTGCTATGGCAAATAACACTTACTCAATAGCAGCACTTAATTATGAGTTGCCGGAAATGACACTGCAGGTTGGGCGACCGGTTAGTTTGGCTCAGAAAAGTACTACAGCCAACGGGGGAATATTATATCAGCGCGAGTTTACTCATGGGCGAATCTACGTTAACCTGTCAAAAACAGCAGCAGTCGGACTGGCGCTGCCGTCAAAGTTAATCCAGTATGAAGACGGCAAAGAATTAAAGACATATAATTCTGGTGCGGGTTTTATTCTAGCGCCCCAAACAGCGGCCTATTTCATAAACTATGATTATATTCACCCGAACTCAACGGCAGCCTTAAATTCTCCGTCTGATGATGATTCTGATACTAGCCCAGCCCTAAGCACAAATTCTTCGTCTTCATCTCCTACGACCACACCCTCCGCTTCTTCAACTATTGCTCAACCAGTCAGTAAGGTGCTCGGTTTGACAAGTCCTCTGCCTTGCGACCAGGCCTCTAAAATAACTGTTAAAGTTGATGGACGAAGCCTAGAGACAACTACGAGTTGCAACCTAGGACAGGTTGATACCTCAACGCTACCAAATGGATTACACCAAATTACCGTTGAAGCTACCGGCAAAGACGGTAAAATTACTACCTCAAGCCACTTAATATATATAAACAACCGCCTATCGCCCTATGAAAGGTTACGCAATTTCTTATTTAAGCCATGGGGTGGTCGCCCTGCTCGACAACTTAATTCGCTTTTTGCTTTTGTGGTAATCATATTCTTGCAATTGATAGCGGCATTATCAGCCTTAGCCTATTATCGGTTTAGACGTCATAGAGCTCACAAGGGTCCCGCTTAAATATGAATAAAAAAGTTCCTTAGATATTGGTAAAATGGATTAGATATGATGCCGAAGCAACATTCTGGAAAAAAACGTCTCCTAGCAATCATTGCCATGTTACTGTTTGCTGTCATAGGTGTTAATTTACTGCTATCAAGCTATGCTACAACCCCTCAACCAACTTTGTCTGTTTCAAACCCACCTTGGCATTTTGCCACTACTGCCCATCCTAAAGGTCAGTTTACCGACGCTGAATACAATGACCTAGCCAGTCATTACCAGATAGTTATTATCAATAAGCAACATGACAACAATGACAACACTGCCCTCTATGCAGCTACTAAGGAATTAAAGCGTCGCAACCCCAACCTTAAGGTTTACATGTATTATATGACCCATTATTGGAGTCAGAGCACAAAATCATCTTGGGTAGAAAAAGATCCCTTCTACGACCCGTATGCTAACTTAGCTGATCAATTTGATAGTACCAAAACAGATAGCTGGATCTTACACGACAAATCAGGAAATCCTATAAAGCAAAGTAATGACAACAATTACTTCATGGATTTAACAAATCCTGGCTACCGAGCTTGGGTTATAGCTCAGTTGAAGCACCGTTTTGAGCAAGCTCCTTTTGATGGGATCTTATTTGATAATGGCACAGATATTGTCCAGGGGTTTAACAACAAGGATTGGCTAACTAAATTAGGTGGCCAATCGGGCATTGATGCCTATAACGCAGGGATAAAGGCGTTGCACACTGAGGCTATGGCAGCTTTTCCTGATAAAACCATTGTGTTTAATGGCATTAGAGCAAATACCACCAAGAACGATATAGACCTAAACCTGGGCCGTAGTTTGTACAAGCTTGATTATATGCAGGGAGCCACGGATGAAGGCTTTTGTCTAGGGCTTCATAGTGGGCTGGACGCAGATATACCGACCGATATCGGCATTATGCAAAAGTACAGTAACAAAAAAATATTGATGCACTCCAATTTCTTCCCAAAAGAAACCCCATCACTTGACGCCATCAAAACCGGGCGTTATTGCTTAGGAGCATTCTTAATGGGCTGGCAACCTGGCTCAACCTATTGGCAGTACGCAGTTGGAGATAATGCGTATATAACAGATGCTTTGCAGTATAGTTTGCCCGAAGAAAACCTAAATCTGGGTAACCCTACCGGCCAGGCTCAAGCCAATGGCTCGTTGTATAACCGCAGTTTCAGTAATGGTCGGGTGTACGTAAATATAGGCACCTCACCCCAAACTTTTTCACTACCGGCTAAACTCATTCAATACGAAAACGGTAAAGAGGTAGCTACCATAAATCAAGGCGCAACGTTTACTTTAGGTGGTCAAAGCGCTGCTTACTTCTTAAATGATACTTACGTACACCCCACAGCCGGATCAGCTGCTTCAAAAAGCTCTTCTTCTACCTCAAAAACTGAAGCCCCTATGACTGTAGCTGGTACTAAGGCGAGCGCTGAGCTCGCGCATGTGGTTCCAAGGCGGGTTCAAAGACCTGTTTTATTCCTTTTAGGACTTACGCTCTTAGCTTTAGCAGGCTACATAGCATTTATGTATATAAGATATAAGCGCACCCCGCCTTGGTTAAGGTGGCCGTCATTCCTGAAGAGAAAAAAGAAAGTTCAAAAAGATCCACCTGAAGTAGACACTAAGCTGGTTACAACATTAAGTCATATGCATGGGCCGCCGCTACATACACCAGGTACTATCATCCAGCCAAAATATGATCATTAATACAAGAGTCATGAAGAACTACAAGACAATAGATCAATATCTGGTTAACTTTTCTGGGGGAAGCAAGACACAAGTTAGATGCTATCAGACTAACTATCAGGGAGGTCGTGCCTGAAGCTCAAGAAAAAATTGCTTATGGTATTCCGACCTTCACCTTCCATGGCAATCTTGTCCATTTTGCCGGTTATGAAAAGCATATCGGTTTCTACCCGGGCGCAGCTCCAATTAAAGAATTTGCGCCTGAGCTCAAGTCTTATGAAACATCAAAAGGCACTGTCCGCTTCCCGATTGATAAGCCACTGCCCATGCCTCTAATCCGTAAGATAGTCAAAGCGACGGTCAATCGAAACCTGAGCAGACAGAAAAACTAGTTTTAACATTAAAATATATTGATTGAACCGTGCGGGTGTATACTTTAGCCAATGAAGAAGTGGCTGGTGATTATAATTCTTGGCATATCACAGTTTGTGATGATTTTGGATAGCACAGTCATGAATGTGTCTATTTCCACCGTTGCCAAAGATTTAGGTACTACCATTTCCGGCATGCAAGCCGCTATTACTTTTTATGCCCTAACCATGGCAGCCCTTATGCTGACCGGTGGCAAACTAGGCGATAAATGGGGACGGCATAATGCTTTTAGAATCGGCTCGGTTGTTTACGGCATTGGTTCATTAATTACGGCGCTCAGTCCTAGCTTGCTGGTATTACTATTCGGTTGGTCGTTGGTGGAAGGCTTAGGCGCCGTTTTGGTTATTCCGGCTATTGCGTCACTGGCTGCCATAAATTACACCGGTAAAAGCCGCGTTGTAGCCTTTTCCATTCTGGGTGCTGTTACCGGGTTGGCCGCCGCCGTAGGGCCAATTATTGGCGGCTTTGTGACTACCTATCTTTCCTGGCGATATGTCTTTGCCGCTGAAACAGTCATTATGGTTGGTGTCCTGCTAGTGGCCAACAAAATCCGTGACGAGAAAACAGCCAAGGCAAAACCGCTTGATATAGCTAGCTCTATTATGTCTGCCTTAGGCATGGCCCTGCTCGTTTTTGGAGTTTTGCAGAGTAAAACCTGGGGCTGGATAATTCCGCAACATACGCCAGTAATTAATGGCCACAACATAGCACCGCTCGGCATCTCACCGGTAGCCTATCTTATACTGTCAGGTATTTTGGTACTTTGGTTATTCTTGAATCGGCAAAAACGGTTGGAAGCAGCCGACAAGAATCCTTTATTAAAAGCTTCCATGCTATCAATCCCGGCTTTGCGTAGTGGTCTGGCCACTTTTTTCAGTCAATACTTTACAATTGCCGCTCTCTTCTTCGTCGTACCGGTCTATCTTCAGACAATTCTTGGCTATGACGCGCTCAAAACCGGCCTGAAGCTGATCCCACTATCAATCGGTCTGGTCTTGTTTTCAGCAATTGGCTCTAAACTGTCAACCAAACGCTCCGCCAAACACATCGCACGGTGGGGTCAGGTGGCGATGGCCGCCGGTGTTCTACTGGTGCTTGGCTCAATAGAACCGGAACTGAGAGGCAGTTTGTTTTGGGTTGGTATGTTTATTGTTGGCGTCGGTTTCGGCTTGTTGGCTTCACAACTCGGCAATGTCAATATGTCGGCAGTTGATAAAAAAGACACCGCTGAAGTTGGCGGTTTGCAAGGTACCTATCAAAATCTAGGTACTTCATTTGGTACGGCCGTAGTTGGTTCAATCTTTATGCTGTTGCTCTCCTCCGGCTTTGTGTCCTCTGTCCAAAGCACTCCTGATCTTTCGAACAACGCTAAGCAAGCAATCAATGCCCAAGCTCAAAATGGGGTTGGTATTGTTTCAGATTCGCAGGTTCAGCAATACATTATTCAAGAAGGCGGCAGCTCTCAAACAGCCCAAACCGTGTCTGGTTTGTATCAGGAATCCCAAATAAAAGCTCTAAAAGAAGGTTTGTTTGTGGTCTTTGCCGTTACCTTGCTTGCTTTATTGGTGTCGAAAAATCTACCTGACGCACTACCGCCCAAGCAGGCTTAAGACTAGTTCTAGCAACAAACATCACTGCTTAATATGCATTTATGGTTTATAGTTAAGATATAAAGTAATCGGCGGCGCTAACCGCCAGGAGGATAGAGTTATGGGACCAGGCTTTAGACGAGGACGCCGCCGTGGACTTATTGTTGGTGCAGCCGTTGGATCGGCCGCCGCTAGACGCCGTAGCAGCAGTCCGGATGAAACCGCTCCAGCCGCTGCGCCAGCTGCTGATGATAGTAGTGACCAGATGGCAGAGCTAGAAAAACTAGCCGAGCTGAAAGATAAAGGCATCCTGACAGACGAAGAATTCCAAGCCAAGAAAAAGCAAATTCTTGGGCTGTAAACTACTTACTTTTGCTGAAGAAGACTAATTTGTAGCCGTCGGGGTCGCGGATAATAAATTCGCGGTTGCCCCATGGCCAGTCGCGTGGTTTGCTTGAGGGTTTTAAGCCTTTAGCGACCAATTCTTGATACATTTCATCCACATCTACAGTACTCAAATATAGGAATAATCCCGCGCCTTTATTAGAAAGGTTCGCTTCCTCTTGAAATTCTGGCTTATCCTCTTTATCTTGAGGATGAAAGTCCATCCAGAACCAATTTAGTCGTACCGACACATGGTCAGGCTGCCGTTTAGTAATAATAAAGCCTAGTTTTTCGTAAAAATCAGCTGTCTTGGCGGTGTCCTTTACGTAGTGGACGATGCCTGCAACACTCTTAATCTTGGCCATGATTATATTGTACCCTGTTAGTGAATATTAAGCAGTACCAAGACCGCGTGCAGCACATAGGCTGGCCAGACAAAGCTTTTAAGAATGCCCACTATGAAGCCGCCAAATCCGTCTGAATTTTGAACAAAATAGACCAGTGCTCCTATCCAGGCCACAAAAAAGATAAAACCCAATGGCCCGCCTCCTTTGTTGATAACTTTGGCTGATTTACCACCTTTCACCATGCTTCCTCCTATAAGTTCATTGTACGCTTAAAATAACAGGGCGTATAATTGAATTATAAAAGGAGGTTTCTATGGCTTTATTTATGGGTTTGCATAATATGGGCGGAAGTATAACTGACGAAAAAATGAAACAAAATTGGGAAGCGTATAAGGAAGCCTGTGCCAGTCTTGGCTGCTCCGCTAAGCACGCGCATGCCAACACCCAGCAAGGCAAAGCCTTTTGTATCACGGAAGCCGATTCAGCCGATCTGGTCCAAAAAGCGCATGACGACGCCCAAGTACCGGTCAATGAAATTCTAGAAGTTCAAGACCTGCAATAATTAAGAAAAGGAGACGATTATGAGTAAAAACCCGGTAGTACATTTTGAAATGCCGTATAAGGACGCCAAGCGGGTAGCCGAATTTTATAAAAAAGCGTTTGGCTGGGAGATGAAAGAATTTGGCGAAGAAATGGGCCATTACATAACGGCCCACACAGCCGAAACAGATAAAAACCAGATGGTTAAGACACCCGGTACTATCAACGGCGGCTTTTACGATGTAACCAGACCGCAAGCCTCGGGTGCACCCTCAGTAGTCATTTCGGTGCCTGACGTTAAGACAGCTATGAAAGATATAGAAGCCTCTGGCGGCAAGTTGCTCGGCAAACCAGAACAAATACCAGGAGTTGGCCTCTGGGTGTCATTTACAGACTCCGAGGGTAACCGGGTTAGTATTCTGCAAGCCAACAATGGTTAGTCTTAGCAATATCTTTCCGTAAATACATAAAAAATATTAATTCATAAGGAGAAAAGATCGTGCAATCAAAGCTCAACCCCTATATTAGTTTTCAAGGGAATGCCCGCGAGGCAATGGAATTTTATAAAAGTGTCTTCGGTGGCAAGCTTGATTTAACCACCTTTAAGGAAGGTGGCGTGCCGGCAGATCAAGCCGACCAAAACCAACTGATGCACGCCATGTTAGTAGCCGACAATGGCATAACCCTAATGGCATCTGATGCCCTTGATGTAGGTGGTATGAAATACACTAAAGGCACTAACATGAGTATTTCACT
>CAYVSP010000008.1:0-1879 GCA_964453655.1 uncultured Candidatus Saccharibacteria bacterium | reverse complement strand
AATACCTTGGTTAAGTATTTAAAAGACAACTATGGCTTAGGCCAAGGACATTCTATGGGTATTTGGGCATATTGGAAAATGAATGACTGGGTCGCCGACCCCAAGAAAAAGTAATCACCATCAATATCTTTCCCTTAATTAATAATCTTCATCTATAAAATCAATTTCATCACGTTCAAGGATGGATGGGTTTGGTAGTTGGGTTTTCAAATAGTCCAATAGTCTCTGACACTCATCGTCTGTTAATAAATGCTTGTTCATTTTTTGAAAGTTTTCCGGATTAAAGGGACGCCCATGTGCTTGATTAGTATGAACCATAGTGGGAGGCATTTCATGCGATAGAAATAACTCATAACGCAACATTAAATCACTAGGATCCTCCCCGCTTGCATCATAGATGGCTACGTCTTTATCGCGAACAAATGGTGATCCGTCTTTAAAAAGCCCTAAGGTAATATCCAGCATTGAATGCTCTTTTAATACACCCTCTCCCGGTCCGATAGTAGCTCTAATTAACCCTTCGTGTTCTAGGGCACATGCGTCTGACCCTAGGCTCGGCAGTTCAAGAGGCGTTGCTATCCCCAGCTCATGCTGAAACGGTATATGGGTATCTGGTCTTGCTTCTCTGCCATATTTTTCTTTAATATATGCAAGTGTTGTTGCTAGATGCTCCTCAAAGAGTAAAATAGCTTCATTATAAAACCTGAAACGCGCTGGCATCTCTGGGATATTCCCATCTGTATCAATCATAGAGCATATTTTCGACTATCATGCTCAAAATGCAAGCACAAGCAATATCTTTTCCCTCCCCGTAGCGTATAATCTTTAAACATGAAGCTTAAGCGGAATCAGCAAGGATTCCATCATATTATCTTTCCTATAGCCTTAGTTGTTGTTGCTGTAATAGGCTTTGCTGGTTGGCGGGTTGTATCTAAACATAATAAAGCTTCTAACAATAGCTCTTCTAGCATACTTACTAGTAATAAATCAGACGAAGAAAAAGCTATTGCAGCTGGCAAAAGTTTGAGTAATAACCAATGTAAAAGCTCCGGGGACGGAAAATTCACCCATCTGCCGATGGATACGGCCGATTTCTCTATTCTTATTCCTTATGGGTTAACGGTTGGCGGTCATGTCACACCGATTGACCATCAATATTTCCAGCCAACAGTTTTTAATTCTCCGAAGGACAAATACCCGGTTTACGCGATGGCTGATGCGTTAATAACCGACATAGAAGTGCATCCGCCCGAAAACGGAAGTAAGGGTCGAATCAGGTTAGTCTTTAGTGTATCGTGCACCTTTTTCTACTACTACGATCTTGTTACTAGCGTTGAGCCGGGAATTGATAAAGCCCATTTGCCTGTAAGCGTGAAAGCCGGACAGGTTATTGGCCACATCGGTGGTCAAACGCTTGATTTCGCTGTCTGGAATACCACCAAACCTTTGAAAGGTTTCATAAATCCAGCAACCTATGACGGTGAAGCCTGGAAAATCTACACGGCTGACCCGTTTCCGTATTACACAAATGAACTCAGGCAAATCGTTGAGTCTAAAGACCCAAGAACAGCCGAGCCGATTGCCGGCAAGATAGATTACGACGTAGATGGTAAGCTTATTGGTAACTGGTTCGAAAAGGGTTCTGGTGGTTACACCCCAAAGAGCCAAAATCCACCTGATCAAAATTATTTTAAGACTCATCTGTCCTTCGCACCCGATGTCTATGACCCTAGTTATTTCCGTGTCTCCATAGGCTCCCTCTATACCCTGCCGAATCAATCAGACATGCAGCACATCACCGCGACAAACGCACCTGACCCCAAGAATGTCGCTGTCGACAGCGGTATGGTCAAATACGATTTAATTGGCTGGAACTACT
>CAYVSP010000007.1:0-33113 GCA_964453655.1 uncultured Candidatus Saccharibacteria bacterium | reverse complement strand
CATGAAAAAGCCGTTTGCTGTTTTTGATATTGATGGTACCTTGATCCGCTGGCAGCTATATCACGCTATCGTAGATACACTTGGCCGGCGAGGCTATATGAAACCTAAAGCTTACGAATCTCTTAGATCAGCACGCAAAGCTTGGAAAGGACGCCTTAAACCCGACTCGTTCAAGAACTACGAGCTTCAACTCGTCAAAGCTTATAAACAGTTGCTCGAAAGCTTGAATACTGAGCAATTCGATAAAGCAGTTGAGATGGTATACGCTGAGTACAAAGATCAGGTCTACACATTCACACGCGATCTTATTAAGCAATTGAGGAAGAAAAACTATTTGCTATTCGCAATCTCGGGTTCTCAAAGCGAGATTGTCGGAAAGATCGCTAGTTACTACGGTTTTGATGATTACATTGGAGTTATCCATGAAAGAGACGGGCAGCGTTTCACAGGTGATAAGCAAAAGGTCGTGGAACGAAAGCATATCTTGCTGGAGCAACTCATGGAGAAGCACGGGACTACTCGCAAAGGCAGTCTTGGGGTAGGCGATAGCGAGGGCGATATAGATATGCTAGAGATGGTAGCGAAACCAATTGCATTTAATCCAACCAAAAAGCTATTTGAGCATGCCCGTGCAAACCGATGGAACATTGTTGTGGAACGAAAAAACATGGTCTATGAATTAAAGGCACAAAATGGCAGATACCTATTGGCAAAAACAGACTGATAAACCGCTCTTTCCTGACTTAATTTGGAGCCGCCCAGAGAATAAAAGGCAAGCCGGCAAACTTTTGATTGTTGGTGGCAATCTTCATGGTTTTGCGGCCCCAGCGGAGGCCTACCAAACAACCGAAGCAGCCGGTATAGGCATAGTAAAAGTATTACTGCCGGATGTTCTAAAAAAAGTGGTCGGCCAAATCATTGAGCATGGTGAATATGCACCAAGCACACCAAGCGGCAGCTTCAGCCAAAAGGGTTTGGACGAATTACTCTTACTAGACAACTGGTCAGATGGTACGTTGCTGGCCGGTGATTTCGGGCGCAACAGCGAAACAGCCATTCTAATTGAAAAATTTCTTCACAAAACTTCGTCGCCGTTAACTATTACTAAAGATGCTGTGGATTATATAACGTCAGCTCCCCAAATGGCTTTAGACCATCCTAAAATTAGCATCGTCCTACCAGTCGCCCAGCTACAACTTTTGGCCAAACAGCTAAACCATTCACGGCCTATCCGTTTTGGGATGGATTTATTGCAGCTAGTAGAAGCTTTGCACGAACTTAGCAGTAAGCATCGTATCAACCTTATAACCAAACATCTTGAGCATATATTAGTGGCCGTAGAGGGCAACGTGAGTATCACTAAACTCTTAAAAGATATTCCCATTTGGCGCTTAAAAACAGCTGCTTACATTAGTGTTTGGTGGCTTCAAAATGCCGATAAGCCTTTTGAAGCGCTAACTACTGCCGTATTTGAAAGCATTAGCTAAACCACAAGGCAAACTTGCCAGTATTGCCTTAAATCATAATGGTGCCGCGGGACGGACTTGAACCGTCACGAGCTTACGCTCACAGGATTTTGAGTCCGGCGTGTCTACCAATTCCACCACCGCGGCTTCACTATGATTAAAGGTACGATTTAGCACTTCGGCAACATACCCGAATATAACGGTTATCCCTTAGGTTAACTTCGGTTAGTGTACTATAATCTGCCTGGTCAGGGAAGATTTCATGCCGATCCCGAGCTTGCTCTGCATTTAGTAGAATAGGCAAGCTCGGCGCGAAGCTATATAATGTTAGTAGTTAATTATAGTGGTTTTACCCCTGTTTATGAATCCAGACCAGCCAGCACCAAATGATCCCAAAGCAGATGATGATCTTGCGGCTGATGTTGTACGCCAAAAAATAGCCGCCTTGTATGGTTCTGAGCCTAATGCAAAAGAAGAGCTAGCCGAGTCTAAAGAAACGACTCTCAAGCGTTCCAAGCACCAAGATTTTATGTACAAACTCAGCACATCTGGGAAATCATTGGCTGACATCCAGACCGCTTGGCATAGCTATTATATGGGGCTCGCTGATAAAGAGAAGCATGAAGTATGGCGTGAGTTTTATGAGGCTAACGGCCAAGCCGGCCATTATCAGACCGATCAAACAGCGGATCGCAAAGATAAAGCCACCATCCAGCCGCCAGTCTTAGCCGAAAAACCGCAACTCAGCCCAGCTCCAGCACACACTCAAAAAACACGTTCGGTAACAGACATAAAAAAACAAATCAGCCGGCATGTAAACGCCAAAGGAAAGCTCAATAAAAAGCACCATCTGCAATCCTTGCTATTCGGGCTGGCATCTGGAGCTTTGGTAGTCCTGATTTTGCTTTTTGGTTTCTTCAATGAGCGCTTTATCGCTCCTTTGATTACACCAAGCCGCAACGTTAATGCAACACCCATTATTACTGACCCTAACTCAACAGCCGCCGGCACTGACCCCAAAGTTATTATTCCAAAAATCAATGTCGAGATTCCAGTCATTTACGACCAAACATCCATAGATGAACCTGCAATGGAAAAATCATTAGAAAGCGGGGTAGTGCACTATGCAACAACGCCAAGTCCCGGCGAGTTAGGCAATGCGGTTATCTTTGGACACTCTAGCAATAATATCCTCAATAAAGGCAAGTATAAATTCGCTTTCGTACTTTTGAGCAGGTTGGAAAACGGTGATTTGTTCTATTTAGATAAAGATGGTAAAAGATACGTTTATCAAGTTTACCAGAAACGAATCGTTGAACCCACCGACGTGTCTGTGCTGAATAAAACTGATAAGCCGGCCACGGTAACTTTGATCACGTGCGATCCACCAGGGACTTCGCTGCACCGTCTAATAGTTATTGGCCAGCAAATTAGCCCGGATCCAAATACCGATAAAGCCAGCAGCGTAAGTGACAGGCAAGCCAAACCAACCGTCTTACCAAGTAATTCACCAACTCTATGGTCACGATTCACAGACTGGTTTAGGTAACAATATAGCTAGCGAGCGACTAGTCAAAACAGGCTCACGCCCCGCCCAAGTTCAGTTATTTGATTACAAGCTCTGTGCGCGTCAAGGCAGCCTTACCGGGCACTGTTATAGAGGGTCCGAGCGCGTACAGCCACTTGGAGTCGTGATCAAGATAGGCCGTAAATTTTTGGTCGCTGGTCGCTAGTAACTGCTGATTGGTGCCATCAAAATCAAAGGCCAGTATTTTACCCTGGCTTACTGTGTTGAGGTGGCTATTATCCATCCAAACAGCATGACTATCATCTGTCACTGGTGAGTTGAGGTCATAGTAGAAGCGGCGATCGCTTTCGGCGTCATATACAGCAAAGTGTCCAACCGATTGAACCGCAATGAATTGACTGGTATCTGAAATCGATAAAAACAACGGATGTGTAATATTGAGCACGATGGCGGGCAACAAACTAGTACTGACTGTTTTTTGCTTTAATGTGGCTTCCGGATCCCGATAGATGTATGTTCGCCCTTCTCCTTGGGCAGCTGCCGCCATATACCACTTGTTGTTATAACGAGCCAGGTCCAACAAATATGTGTCGTTAGCCGGTAATTCACGCATGGTATAGATGTTGCCAGCCGAAAACAGTTTTAGGCTTACTGTGCTTGGACTTTTCGCATCGCTGCTTACAAACAATACGGTTTTGTCATCATGCGACTTAAAACTTAAAACATGTGTCAGAAAATTGGTTAGGGTAGCGCCTTTAACATCGCCAATCTGTAAATTACCACCGTCAGCTGTGTATATGTAAAGCTGATCAATCTTTTTATCGCGTAGAGTAACCTGAGATGGTGAAACCTTAAATAGTTTATTAACGTTAAATGAGCTCGTTGGACTTTCGCGGTCAACTACAATAAATTCATCTCTAGAATCAAAGTGATGACGCAGCAGAACATGCCGATTGTCGTTCGACCATTCGGCCGCTTGCCAAGCCTGGTTTGTGTCGCCAGAGGGCGTAAGTAAATTATCGGGCAAAGCCAGTTCTGTGGTTCCAATTGGATCACTTGCCAAATCTACCAGATCAAACTTTTGTATTTGGCCAGCTTGCGCGACCATTAGCCAGTGATTGTCTGGACTGGCAGTCGCAAAGGAGGGTGGGGCCGCATAGAGCTCAGCGTCTTTCGTTTGCAGGTTAGAAGGGAACAACAAGGGATAATCAAGGTGTTCCACACCACCACCTGGCAACGAGAAATTACGACTCCAAGTACGGTAGTCTTTACGCTTAAGCTCAACCGTATACTGCTTGGCTGTCAGATACAGCTTGGTATTGGTTTTATTTGATTGTAAGGCTCCGTTTACGTAAATATCGGCGCCCTCTGGCTTTGAGCTGGCAAAGACCAAGCCGTTTTGCGCAATTGTTCCTGTTTTTTGATCGTAGTAGTAGCCGGATGATAGAAGCGCCAAGAGCCTAGTGCCCAGCGCCAACGCAATTGCTATAAGTATGTAGCCAATTAATAGCCTGCGTCGCTGCGAGCGCTTCTTCTTTGGATCAAGAAAATCCATAACATCAACAGTATATATGCTTTGTGGATTATTGAAGGCTATTTTTTCAGCACAGTGAGGCTTCTTAAACTTTCTGGCTTGGCTTGTCAAACCCGTTAACCACGAGTATTATGAGCCTACACGTCCGCAATCATGTTGAGTTTAAAAAATAGAACTATTTGAGGCGCTCATAACTGTGGGTAAAACCAAACCTTATCTTGACCTAAATGGCTTACGTTACGATGCCGATACGGGCAGTGTTATTAGTGGCTCTGCCTTGAAGCCGGCCGCGATGCCAGCCCGTTCGCCAAAACTAGTTGTTGACGGTTTCGTACGGCGTCCGGGAGTCAGTCCTAATATGGGACCGGCCGCAAAGCCAGTTAAAATTAAGCCGCAGCGCACCAATATTTCTACAGCCCAAAACGCCCACCGTAAACAACAGCATACGAAAACCTTAATGCGCCACAGTGTCCACAAACCTTCACTCGGCAGCTTGTTTCATGCCAAGGCAGTACCCTTGGTGGCTAACGCAGCGCCTGTTGGTGTTGCAGCGCAATGGCCCAGCACTAATAATGCCCGGCTTCATCGGGCTCAAAAAACCCAAAAAAACGACCTCGTAAATCGTTTCAGCACTACTAGTGCAGTTATGCGAACGGCTGTCTTACCAGTAAAACAAACCACTAGGGCTAAAAGTAGCCATTCTGCTTCGTTTTCTCATAAACAGGTTGTGGCTAAAGCAGAAAACCCGTTTGAGCATGCGCTCAGCAACGCTCGATCACACGAGCAGCCGCGACCTAAGCGGCCACGACTACGTCACAAAGTGGCACACAAACTTCACTTAAGCCATAAAGCATTTAATATAACTATGCTCGTTTTAGCCGTAATTTTGTTTGGAGCTTTCGTGCTGTATCAGAATCTGTCTAATTTGAGTGTGCGTTTAGCAGCCACGCGAGCTGGACTGCATGCCTCGCTGCCGGGCTATTACCCGGCTGGCTTTAGCCTAAGCGGGCCAGTCCAATATGCTCCAGGCCAGGTTACGCTCAACTTTAAATCAAACAGCGATAGCCGTGTATTCCAAGTCAAGCAACAAGCCTCAAGCTGGAACAGCGACGCTTTACTTCAGTCGTACGTCTCTAAGACAGACCAGCCCTATCAAACATATCAGGACAATGGTCGCACTGTTTATATAGACAACAATGGAGCCAACCTAGTAACTGGTGATAAGTGGATACAGGTCAAAAACGAAGGTAGTTTAAGCACCGAGCAGTTACTTAATATTGTCAAAAGCATTAATTAGCCGCCTCTAGACGTCACCTCTGTTTTACTGTTAAGCTATAGCTAATGTCTAATCAAACAGTGAGAACGCGCTTTGCACCTAGTCCAACGGGCTTTTTGCACGTTGGCGGTGTTCGAACGGCATTATTCGCCTGGCTGATAGCTAAGCAGGCAAATGGCGTATTCATTTTGCGCCTGGAAGATACCGACACAAAACGCGAGGTAAAAGACGCTGATAAGCATATTATCGAAAGTTTAGACGTGCTCGGCCTAAAACCTGATGAAGGACCGTATCGTCAAAGTGAAAGGCTCGATATTTATAAAAAGTGGGCTCAGAAGTTAGTCGGAAGTGGCCGTGCCTACGCGGACCCCTATACGCCACAGGAAGTAGAAGCTTTTCGGACAGAAGCCCGTCAACAGAAAAAGGCATTTTTATATCGGAATCATCGTCCGGTTAACCCGCCAGACTGGGATGGTAAAAGGCCATTACGCTTCAAAGCCGACCCCAAGCCATACAGCTGGCAGGATGCTGTTATGGGTAAGCTTTCAACCGGCCCCGAAGTCATTGATGACTTTATACTTTTAAAATCAGACGGTTATCCAACCTATAATTTTGCCCATATTATTGATGATACCGAGATGCTTATCAGTCATGTTATCCGCGGTCAGGAATTTTTAGCCAGCGTACCAAATTATCTAAATCTTTATGAGGCACTTGAGCTACAAACTCCCGTGTTAGCCACGTTGCCGCACATTCTAGGCCCAGATGGTAAAAAGAAGCTCAGCAAACGTGATGGCGCAAAGGATGTACTTGATTACGTTAGGGCTGGATTTTTGCCTGAAACGCTCATTAATTTTATTGCTTCGCTTGGGTGGAACGACGGCACCGAGCAAGAAATATTCAGTATCCAAGAGTTGCTTCAAAAGTTTCATTTGAATCAAGTACAGCGTAGTGGAGCACACTTTGACGAACGACGGCTGGCTTGGATGAACGGCTATTATATCCGGGCCCTTTCGCTGGAGGAATTATACGAACGAGTCGAGCAGTATTGGCCAAAAGAAGCCTCAACCTATGATAAGGCTTATAAAATATCAATCCTTAAATTAGTACACGATCGGCTGAAGTACCTGGTTGAATTGCCCGACTTAACGCTCTTCTTTTTTAAAGATTTGCCTGTCAACTTGCAGCTTATTGACTCGCACAAGCAACTAGGCAAGCTCCCCAAAAGTGAACTTAAGCGACTTTTAGAGCAGGCCAGAACCAGCTTAGAGAAAAGTGATTTTGCGATCGATGATCTCACTAAAAGACTCAACACATTGCTTGAAGAAACAGATCAGAAGCCGGTCATACTTTTCAGCCTTATTCGCATTGCGGTTACACAAGTTCCAGCCTCGCCAGGCTTGGCTGACACCCTGTCTGTTCTTGGCAAAGAGCGCTCTTTAAAACGAATTTTGGCTACCCTAGCAGCACTAGCCTCCTAAGCACAAGCTTGTTACAATATAGCCAATGGTTGATGATACAAAGCCGCTAAGCGGTAGTGATACAAATACTAGCGATAGTTCAGAAAGTTCACCAAACAAGGACAATAAAGGTGAAACTAACTCGGCACCAGCCATGCATGAGAAAACAGCACCAATAAAGCCAAAAAAGAGTGCCGACGGCAAAAAATGGTGGCACATTTTTAGTTATAAACACACCCACCTAGCCACTTGGCAGTGGGCACTTTTAGTGCTTTCTATGCTGCTGCTAATAGTGATTAGCGCCTTTGGTGCTTATAAGCTTTATCAAAGGGTACGCAAGCTTCCTCCGCAACCGGCCGTGGTAATTAAAAAAGCGCCCCCTAAGCCAAAACTTGAGCCATCCCGCTTAACGGGATTACCGGTTGACCCAGAGCTCAATAAACGCCCTGTTACTGGAGTCATGATAGAAAATAGTCCGGATGCCCGCCCCCAAGCTGGTCTTAAGGACGCCGGTATTGTGTTTGAGGCAATTGCCGAGGGGGGTATCACCCGTTTCCTAGCTTTATCTGAGGATACCAAATCAGATTATATTGGGCCAGTCCGTAGCGCCCGACCATACTACCTTGATTGGGTCTTAGCCTTCGATGCCAGTTTGGCACATGCTGGCGGCAGCCCAGACGCGCTAGCCCAAATAAATGCTTTGCATGTTAGAGATTTAGATGAGTTTGCAAATTCCGCTGCTTATAGACGTGTCAATACACGTTTTGCACCCCACAATTTATACACAAGTACCAATGATCTCGACACATTAAATCAAAAAAAGGGTTTTAACAGCAGCAATTTTACCAGCTGGCCGCGCAAGGTAGAAAAACGTGTCAACCCGGCAACGGCCGGTATAATCGACTTCAATGTTTCCGGGTTCTTATATAGCCCGCATTACAACTACGAGCCAAGTCTCGGTATTTATTTGCGTAGCGAGGGTGGGCAGCCCCATAAAGATGAACGCTCGGGCGTCCAATTAGCCCCTAAAGTAGTGATTGCCATGGTGACTGGTTATAGTATCGCTGGCGACGGCGTCCATAGCGTCTATAACACAATTGGCAGCGGCCATATGTACGTTTTCCAGGACGGCAGTGTAACCGAAGGCACTTGGCAAAAGTCTGATCATAATGCACAGTTCAAGTTCACTAATAGTGCAGGTGCAGAGCTCAAGCTCAATCCGGGCCAAACTTGGGTCACCATGGTCAGCAGCAATAGCGCCGTAACGTATAAGCCGTGAGGTAGATAGGTGGACAATTTTAAGCGCTTTAGTGGCCAAGTCAGGTCTTATCTGTTTGTAGCCTTCCTTTGCAGTAATGTTTTTGTGGTTGGGCTAATGTGGGCCATCTCAAAACACCATGATTTAACTAGTACTTTTTTCTTGATTATACTGGCCACCAGCGGCCTGCTGGCGTTATTATGCGCCTATTTCTTAACGCGGGTGATTACTGAACCGGTTGCTTTCTTAGAGCAAGCAATTCTTCATGTGAACCCCGGACACAGCGGTACAGCACCGCCGAATCTAGGAAAAAACCGGGTAGGGCGCGAACTTATAACCGCCTTGAGCCTACAGGTGTATCAACTGGCTAGCAGCCTTCCGCTGTCAACACCGAGTGCGACAATCAGCCAAACCACTGGCTTCAGCGTCATAGACCATTTGCCTCTTCCTTTATTGACAATTGATAAAACCGGCAACATACGTTTCGTTAATGAGGCGGCACTAGCTTATGTAAACCTAGCAAGCAATGGATTAATTGGTAAAAATCTCTATAGTGTTTTTGATTTGTCCTTCCAGGATGAGCAAACATTGGATAATTGGCTGGCCGATTGTCGAGCCCATAAAGTAACAGCTAGTCGAAGTTGGGAGCATGTTCGCCTTAAACTAGCTAATCAACCCAATCCGCTGCAGTTTGATTTGGCGGCATCTTATAGCAAAGATACGCCTGATGGCACAGAATTAATCCTTGCTTTGTTTGATCACGCTAAGCGTTATACGCTCGATGATGAAGCCGCCGGTTACGTCGCGCTAGCTGTTCATGAACTACGCACGCCACTCACCATTCTGCGCGGCTACATTGAAGTTTTCGAGGATGAGCTTGGCGACAAGTTAGACCCTGAAATGGTCGATTTTATGCATAAAATGCAAGTCTCGGCCGAATCGCTTTCGGCCTTCGTAAATAACATCTTAAATGTCGCCCGGGTTGAAGAGAATCAACTGACACTTGAACTGCACGAGGAACAGTGGAGCACGATTATTAGCAGCGTTGTTGTCGATATGCAGTTGCGCGCTCAGGTCCACGGTAAGATAATCCAAGCACAGGTGGCGGCCGATCTGCCAACAGTTGCGGTTGATAAAGTTAGTATTTATGAGGTGCTTAATAACTTGCTAGACAATGCTATTAAATATAGCAATACAGCTAAACAAATTGAGATAAGGTCGCATCTGACCGAAGATGGCCTGGTTGAAACAACCGTGCAGGATTTTGGCGTCGGTATACCAGCCAGTGTATTGCCTAATTTATTCGACAAATTTTATCGCAGCCATCGTTCACGCGCCCAAGTAGGCGGCACGGGGCTTGGCCTATACCTCAGTAAGGCCATTGTCAAAGCCCACAGCGGTCAGATCTGGGTTAGATCCAAGGAAGGCGAGGGAAGTACATTCGGCTTTACATTAGTACCATTCGCCAAGCTTGCTGACGAGCTCAAGAACGTCGATAATAAAGAGATCACTCGCAGCGCGCACGGCTGGATAAAAAATCATTCATTATATAGGCGATAACTGATGAACAAATCACAAAACACACATTTGGATGATGGGCAAGGCGCTGATGAGCAGCGGACTGAACCGCAAACAAAATACGGCGAAGGAGCTGCACAGGCAGCAACACCGCCCAGCGCCAAAAGCTTTACTCTGCTGTCTGGCTCTGCCAGACAGCAGAGTAAAGCGGTGCGTGTTTTGTGCATTGAAGATGAGCACTTTATTAGCGAGCTTTATGCGCGTGCTCTCACCAAAGCCGGTTATGAAACAACGGTCATTTTTGACGGCCAAAAGGGCTTAGAGGCCGCTAAAACCAACCAATACGACATTGTCCTATTAGATATAATGCTGCCGACCATAACCGGAGTCGAGGTATTAAGCCGTCTTCGCTCAGAGATGCCAAATTTGCGGGCTAAAGTCATTATAACCACCAATCTTGAGCAAAAAGAAGAGACTCGAAAAGTCATTGAAAACCAAGCTGACGGCTACATTATTAAGGCCGAGATTACACCTAAACAGCTGGTTGAATTCCTGAAGGATTTAAAAATCTAGTTTGTGCTTGCGCTTAGTTGTATACTAATCGTAGTCGTGTGTGTACTGGCTTAAGGGCCTTTCTACATGCAGGCTTAACAAATCACTTGTCTTTCGTTTTTTCAGCGAATGGCTCAACTACAATTTTAGTCGCCTTATCAACCGGCCTGGCGACGGCCTCACTACCAACCATTAAATAGAGGTGATTTGTTATGAGTTATTATGAAAATCCTAAAGGCGTGTCGGTTCACGACGGGTTTCCAAACCCTGCGACTGACATTGGACTGCAAACTTTAGATATAAACCAACTGCTGATCCGCCATCCAGTCAGCACGTTCTTTATGCGCATTGCCGGCAACAACGGCGAAATACACAGCATCTTTGAGGGCGACATTGTAATAGTAGATCGTGCAATGAAGCCACGTTCATCTAATCTTGTTATTTACTGGCAGGATGATGTTATGATGATTTGCCGCTTTGCTTATATGCCACCGGATGCCACTGTATGGGGGTTGGCAACTAGCATTATTCACCAATTTGTTCAAAGGCCATGAAACGCCCCATTTTCGCCCTTATTGATTGTAATAATTTCTTTGTAAGTTGCCAGCGCTTATTTCGGCCGGATCTGGAGCATAAACCAGTCGTCGTACTTAGTAGTAACGATGGTTGTGTGGTGGCGCGCAGCAATGAAGCTAAGTTGCTTGGCATCCCAATGGGGGCGCCTGCTTTTAAGTGGCGTGACATATTTAAGCAGTACAAAGTTGTACAGTTCTCCGGCAACTTTGAGTTATATGGTGATATTAGCCGTCGTATTACGCAGCTGCTTACCTCAATTACACCGAGAATTGAAGTGTACTCGGTAGATGAATCATTTCTAGATCTAAGCGAGCTAGCTATAGCTGATTACGCAGAGTGGGGAAGGCTGATTCGTAGCCAGATCTTGCGCTACACGGGTATACCGGTATCTATTGGTATTGCACCGACCAAAACGCTAGCTAAGTTGGCTAGCGATCACGCTAAAAAAGAACCCGTGCACCGTGGTTCACTCAACATGGTTGGTATAGACATCGAGGAACACACTGTCCATTTGCAAGGCCTGCCCCTAAAAGACATCTGGGGTATTGGTTGGCGTTTGACACCTCAGCTGCAGGCCATGGGTCTGCAGACCGCTTATGACTTGGCCTCATGGCCAATCGGCTTGGCCCGGCAGACTATGGGAGTACACGGCGAACATTTGGTTTATGAACTAAATGGTACAAGTTGTTTGCCGCTCGAGCTGGAAGGCAGAGTGCGCAAAAGCATTGCCAGAACACGCACTTTTGGCGAAGACGTTAACAATATACACATTATCGAAGCTGCGATTGCCAACTTTGCAGCACGTGCAGCATTTCGCTTGCGTGAAAGCGGCCAACTTACTAAGCGGGCTAGTTTGTTCCTAGCCACCAACCGTCATAAACCGCACTACCGAAAGTGGGGGAAAGAGGTGCGTTTTCCCATGCCAACTTCCGACACAGGCCAACTTACCCATGCACTTGTACAAGCTCTTGGGGCCATCTATGATACCCGGGCCACTTATTACCGGGCGGGAGTTATGCTATACGACTTCGTATCTGCCGAAGCGCTGCAAACTGATTTGTTGGGTGAAGTTAACGTTCCAAAGCACCTGAAGTCAATGAGCCGTATGCAGGTTTTTGACAGCATTAACGAACGTTATGGTAAAAATCATCTATATTTTGCAGCCGAAGATTTGGGCAATAAGTGGGAACCACGCCGCGGCTTACGAAGCCCGCGCTACACCAGCCGATGGGAGGAATTGCCAAGTGTAAAAGTTGCTTAAATGGTGACCCCTGCGGGATTCGAACCCGCGATTTTCTGGATGAGAACCAGATGTCCTAAACCGCTAGACGAAGGGGCCGTTTTGAAACCAGCCCATACTAGCACGCTCAACAGATTACGTCCATCTCATAAAAGGCCTTCATATATCTGGAAAAAACAGAGTAGGAGCGCTATACTATCAAGTATAAGCATTCAAAAAACATGAAAAAGGTGGGAAAAACTAAAATATGCAGGCTGTAGACGAAAAATGGTATCGCTTCTATAGCTGGCTATTAACAATCGCCGGTGTATCAGTGTTTGTGGTCAGTCTATTGGCGTTAACTGCGGCCCAGTTCAAACACCTGCAAGCCAATGGCTTTACTACGCTCACGCTTTCTTTAGCTTGCATATTACTTTTATACCGTCTTTTCGCTTTCAACTTTGTCAAAAAACGTTACGAGCTGAGAATGGCGTGCTTAGGCCTAAATCTGTTGATGATGCTGCAAAGTATCAACTTTATTAACAGTACAGGTCATTTACATTCGTGGTACCACATAAGTTGGCTGATCATGATCTTCTTTGGCGGGATGTTCGGAATTTATATGATATTGAGTTTTGTAGTACTTACCTCGTTATATATGGTGCTCATCATGACCAATATACCCGGCCGTGTCACTTTTGATGGTTATAGTTTCTTGGTGTTAGGCATGAATTTTGTTGTCGGCGTTGCATCTTACTATTTTTGGCGCCGTTTCTATATCGATCAGGAAAGCGTAAAGGTTGCCCAGCTTTCAGGAGCCCTAAAAACCAAACAACGCCAATCCGAGACATTGCTTGAGTCCATCGGTGACGGCATAATTGTAACCGACACTCAGCACAAGATAAGCCTCCTCAATTCAGCCGCAGCCAAAATGACCGAATGGTCGGGCGATGAGGCTGTCGGAGTCGATGTGCAACTGGTGGTCAAATTACTCAAGGAAGATGGGCAGGAACTACCCTTATTAGAGAATCCCTTTCAGCAAGTACTCAAAAAACTTGAACACACTGGAGCAGTATTGCAGCTCGTTGGTCGTCAAGGACAACACCGAACAATTTCTTTATTGGTGTCACCAGTACTTTCTCAAAAAAATAACGACATCATGGGATTGGTAGCTGTTTTTCGAGATGTTAGCGCCGCGCGCGCCGAAGAACGACGGCGAGCCGACTTTATCAGCACAGCGAGCCATGAAATGCGCACGCCGGTTGCGGCCATCGAAGGATACTTGGCTCTGGCGATGAATGATAATGTTAGCAAGATTGACACTAAAGCCCGTGAATTCCTGGAAAAGGCCCATTTATCGACACAACACTTGGGTAAGTTGTTCCAAGACCTGCTTACTAGCGCAAAGGCCGAGGATGGACGGTTGGCAAACCATCCACAAGTTGTTGAGCTTGGAAGTTATTTAGAGCAGCTAACTAACGACCTGCGTTTTGCGGCCACTAAGAAAAACCTAGGTATGGAATTTGTGCTTGGCACCAAAGAACCGACACTTATTGACGCCAGTAAGGGCAGTATGAATAAAGTAGTGCAACCTCTGTACTATGTTTACGTTGATCCGGATCGTATTCGAGAAGTTATTTCTAACATATTCGATAACGCCGTTAAATACACCGACAGCGGCAAAATCTCGCTTGGTCTGACCGGCAATGAAGACATTGTTCAGCTTTATATCCGCGACACCGGGGCTGGCATTCCGGCCGACGACATTCCACATTTATTTCAAAAGTTTTACCGCGTCGATAGTTCCGCTACCAGAACAATCGGTGGAAGCGGATTGGGACTGTTTATTTGCCAGAAGATTGTTGAACTATACCATGGTCATCTCTGGGTTGAGAGCGAAGTGGGGCATGGCAGTACATTCTATATAAACTTGCCTAGGTTGAACACTCAGCAGGCTATGGAAGCACAAGCAAAAGACGCTGAGGTAGCACCCCCGCCGCCAGCTGCCTCACTGACCAGTTAATATGTTGAAGCCATCATGGTACAATTGAAATAACGTAAGCACTATGAAGAAGTAACAGGGAATATCAAAGATGGCAAAAATAATGCTGGTGGAGGACGACAACAACCTCCGTGAAATATATCAAGCAAGACTACTAGCTGAAGGTTATGAAATCGTCGCCGCCAAAGACGGTGAAGAAGCTTTAGCTATGGCCGTCAAAGAAAAGCCTGATCTCATCATTGCCGATATCATGATGCCAAAAATCAGTGGCTTCGATATGCTTGATATCCTTAGAAGCACGCCCGAAACCAAAGATACCAAGGTAATCGTGATGACTGCGCTTTCACAAGCCGAAGATAAAGCCCGTGCTGACAAACTTGGTGCTGATCGATATCTAGTAAAATCACAGGTTACGCTTGAGGACGTCGCCAAAGCCGCTAAAGAAGTATTAGCCGGCGAGAAACCAACTGTGGGCTCAACCACGGCAACTATTGCTCCCGCCCCTGATCCAGCGGCTACTCCAGCTACACCTATAGCCAATCCGGTCGAACCTCCCGACGTTGCGGCAACAACCACTGACATTCCGGTTAAGGATGCACCGACACCCTTAACACCAATCGCTAACTCCGACGAAGGCGAACCAATTAAACAAGAAAAGGCTGAGGTAGCAGCCGAAATCAAACAGTTTGCCGATAATAACGACAAGCCAGCGGCGCAAGTTAGCAACCCACCTGCTACAGCTACGCCTAAAACAAACCCGACGCAGGAAATAAAAGCTGCTGAATCTTCAAACACTTCGCCTAAAACACAAGACGATATAGACGCGCCTTCAACTCATAAAAAAGTTATTGAACCGCTGAACGACCCCACCAAAAAACCTGATTTGGATGCTCTTCTTGCCAAAGAAGAAGCCAAGGAAGGGGCTAACCCAACAAATAATCCAGCGCCAGAGCAAACCAGCCCAAATCCTGAAACACCAGCAGCCCCTTTGCAAGAAACTGCTAGTAGCGAGCCTGAGCCAGAACCTCATAAACCAGGTGAAGTATTTGGACCGCAAACACCTGGCTCCGATCCCAGTGATCCGAACGCTGTATCCTTGTAGAAAATGAGACACCCATGCGCGGCCCATTTGGCCTGTAACACAGGTAAATGGGACCTCCGGCTTGGGTTTCTCATAGCTCGATCGGCAAAACCGAGTTTGCTAAGCAAACCAAGCCTCGCTTCTCTTCCCAAAATGATAAAATTTAACCATGAGATTAAATAGATACGTAGCACTAGCTACAGGCTTTAGCCGTCGCAAGGCTGATACGCTAATAACTCAATCTAAAGTCAAAATTAATGAACATCTCGGCGAAGTAGGCCAAGAAGTTGATGAATCCCAAGATAGTATTACCCTGAATGAGGTTCAGCTTTTCCTCCCACAAAACACAATCATTATGCTCAATAAACCTGAAGGGTACATTTGCAGTAGAAAAGGCCAGGGCAACAAAACAATATATGACCTTTTGCCAAAAGAATTTCATAGCTTAAAACCGGTCGGGAGGCTTGATAAAGATTCGTCAGGCCTACTGTTGCTAACTAATGACGGCAAGCTGGCGCATTCGCTTACACATCCTTCGTTCCATAAGGAAAAGGTCTATCAAATCGCACTTAATAAACCTCTAATAGAGACAGATAAGCAGGTACTAGAGCACGGAGTACAGCTAGAAGACGGCATCAGTCAATTGCAGCTAAAGGGCCGTGGAATAGACTGGATAGTCCGAATGCAGGAAGGCCGCAATCGCCAAATCCGCCGGACTTTTGCCTTCTTAGGGTATAAAGTTATTCGGCTTCACCGTACACAATTTGGAGCTTACAAATTATTTAATCTTCCCTTGAGCTACTACAAACAACTGTAAGGTGTTAAACTCCTTGTGATGAGTAAAAAATTACCGATTGTTGCGATTGTCGGGCGTGCCAATGTGGGCAAGTCATCTCTATTCAATGCAATCTTAAAACGACGCGAAGCGATTGTGGCTAGGGAAGCCGGCACCACCCGCGATTCAATCAGCGCCATTGCCGAACATAACTCTCAGCAATTCTGGCTAGTGGATACAGCTGGCATGAAGGACCCAGAGGATGACTTTGAATTTACTATTCAAGAGCAGATTTCTCAGGCCGCTGAAAGCGCTGACATTATTTGGGTCATGATTGAGGCGCATGTCGGTATCAGCGAAGAAGATCGGCGTGTAGCCACGATGGCCCTTAAAAGCCGCAAACCGGTATTTCTGATTGCCAATAAAGTCGATAAACAACGGGGGGCAGTGTCGACAGATTATGAACGGCTAGGTATCAAGCCGATTTTACTGACTAGCACAACCCAGAATCGTGGCATTGAAGCTTTGCTCAACACGCTTATTAAACACATTCCAAAAGTTGCAGCAACTAGGCCGACTGACCGGCTGCACATCGCTATTCTAGGGCGACCAAACGTTGGTAAGTCGCATCTGTTCAATACATTGGCAAAGAAACAGCAAGCTATCGTGACTGATAGGGCAGGCACCACGCGCGATATTAATCGGGCTGTTGTTCGTTATCAAGGCAAAGAGATAGTGCTAATGGACACGGCAGGCATTAGACGAAGCGGGAAAATAGAGGTCGGCGTAGAGCGTTTCAGCGTGCTACGCGCGTTAAGCGCTATTGAGCAAGCCGATATATGCTTAGTGCTCATGGATGTCAATGAATTAGGCGTACAACTTGATCAGAAAATCGCCGGTATGGTTAAGGAAGCAGGCAGGGGGTTAGTCCTGGTTGTCAGCAAATGGGATGCCTTGGACGAAAAGACACCTTTTAGCCGCGACCAACTAGCTGTTACTATTCAGCGCGAATTTGAATTTGTACCTTGGGCACCGCTTATATTTACCAGCTCGGTTACGGGACAAAATGTTGCTAAGCTATTTGATTTAGCTCTTGAGATAAACACTCGGCGGCAACAACGCATCAGAACGACTGAGCTGAACCGATGGCTTACCAAGGTTACTGCAAAGCATCCACCGGCCGGCTTAAAAGGGCAAAATCCTAAGCTAAATTACATTGTGCAGGAAGACGAGAATAGCCCACCAAGTTTTAAGGTTTTTGGCGGTCATACAAAGCTGCTACATTGGAGTTATAAGCGCTACATGGAGCGCAGCCTACGTGAGGCGTATGACCTAACCGGCAGTCCTATAAAGTTCTGGTTCATTGAGAAGCATTGACCGAAATGAGACACCCATGCGCGGCCCATTCATCCTGTTATACAGGTGAATAGGACCTCCGGCTTGGGTTTCTCATCGCTCGGCGCGTAGAATGAATCTGTCGCTCCGGCTTCTCTTCCCAAAAAGGGGCGCTGGACAGCGGGTGCCAAGTGTTGCAAACTTGTGGTATGGCTCTGTTTCAAAAAAAACCTCAAAGCAGCAGTAGTGCTCCGTTATATACGCTAGGCCTAAATAAGACGGTTCTAATCGTTGGATTTGGCAATCCGGGTCCAAAGTACCAAAAAACAAGACACAATGTCGGTTTCCTTTGTTTGGATGTTCTGGCTAAAAATCAAGATTTCCCAAAATGGACAGAAAAGAAAGATTTAAAAAGCCTGGTGTCGAGCCACAATATTGGTGACGTGCGCGTCCTGTTAATGAAGCCTACCACCTTCATGAATAACAGCGGTGAGGCTGTTGAGGTAGTCCAGCACTTTTATAAGATTTCACACAGTGAAATAATTGTAGTTTATGATGAACTGGATATTCCATTCGGCCAAATTCGAACCCGTTTGGGTGGTGGCAGTGCCGGGCATAATGGTCTTAAATCACTGCTTGAGCATATTGAGGGAGATGTAAATCGTGTCCGGATTGGCATCGGCAGCGGGCAGGAAGTAGACGCTACCAAGTTTGTGCTTCAAAGGTTCGCTAAGGATGAAGAATCTAAGCTACCAGCCTTAACCAAAGAAGTAGAAAGCATTCTAGTTGAATTTATTTACCAAGGTAAGCTCTCGCCCGAAACCCGTAATTTTATTATCTAATGTTCTGTAACGGCAAAGTGGTATATGAGAGACGTTTCACGATACAACCCCGCTGCATGTGACATCGTGCTAAAGCTTTCGTCCAGCATTAAATCAATTACTGCTTTGCGTGCACCAATAAAAACATTCGGCATTTCATCTGATATTGATTCAACTCTGTCAGCAAATTGCAAATAGGTTGGGTCAACAACTATATCTTCTTCAGAAATCTTGTTACGCTGTGATGGGACTGAATAAAACCAATGGGCCCAGTTATCATCCAATACATGATACTCTCGCATTACAGCTGACCCGCCAAGTGCTGCCATAAAATGCCTGCCATAAAAAGTTGTTTCTGTACACTTTGTATCCATAGCTATGCGCCGGTATAGTCCTGAGAGATCTCGAGTGTCAAACCCTTCGGCACGTGCAAGATCCCAAGCGGCTCGATCATATAAAGCCCATTCAAGCCCTGGAGCATTTCTAATTGTTTCGGCAGTTAATTTGGACATTGCTATGACTTTAGAGTAATCCATTATTTTATAAAAAAGGCCTACGGAGGGGGTGGGCACCGCCGTAGGCCTGTTACACCCTTCAACCCACCTTGAAGGCCTTTCATGCTAAGCATGAACCCACTCAAGGATGTATCCGACATATCACCACAACTCAAATAAAACGAGGGGGAATGCGGGGTTAAAGGGAATAGACTTCTCCCCGAATAAATCTTGGTTTATAAGTGTGATGATTGCCGTTCAGAAGTTGTTCCAGCAAGTGAAGCATAACCTTAGTTATGTTGAATGAGCTGGGGCAAGTTCTGGACCGCAAAGACGCATTTAGAGCCAGGACTTATTCGGGAAGGAGTCTACTAGTCTGTTTTAGAGCGCTCTCCAGCCGTAGCCGAAGAAACGCTTGTGGCAAGTGGAGGGTAACAACTTGTCGAACGTATACACTCTAAAACAATCTAACATTGGGGACGTCTAAAACTTTTACGTTTCAGACATCTCAAGTTATAAGGTACGGTAAGTCACATATAGTGCTTACGGATTGCGATAATAGCAAATTTGTTATATTGTGTCAATACTAAAATATTATTAGCCATGAATGTCAATATGCTAACGCTTACGGATTCGTCAATTCCTGAGATCTTACGCCAGATCCCTGATCCACCTAAACAATTGTTTGTTATAGGAGACTTAAGCAGTTTACTCAATAGGCCACGTCTGGCAATAATTGGCAGTCGCAAGGTTAGTCCATACGGCAGGGCCGTAACTAACTCGCTGAGTGAAGCGGTTGCTCGACAAGGCATAGTCGTTGTCAGCGGTTTGGCTATTGGCGTGGATGGATTAGCACATCAAGCGGCTTTGGATGGGCATGGCGCAACCATAGCTGTTTTACCTTGCGGTTTAGATCATATCTACCCGGCTTCACACTATCAGTTAGCGCAAAGCATAGTAAAGCAGGGTGGCGCACTCATTAGCGAATATCCAGAACGGACAGAACCTTATCCTATTAACTTCATAGCCCGTAACAGGCTTGTAAGTGGCCTCAGTGACGGTGTACTTATTTCGGAAGCAGCCGAAAAGAGCGGAACGCTTCACACAGCCAATTTTGCGCTGGAGCAGGGTAGAACTGTTATGGCGGTACCTGGGAATATCAACAATCCTTTATCTGTCGGTACTAATAACCTAATTAAAACCGGCGCAATTCCAGTAACCCAGCCAGAAGATATTATTGCAGCACTCAACCTTGAACTCACCAGTAGTACTCAGCAAGAACTATTAGCCGATAATAAAGCCGAATTAATTATCCTAACACTACTTAATGAGGGCATTACCGATGGAACAGAACTCCAGCAACAAAGTAAGCTTGAGGCATCTGTCTTTAATCAAACCCTGACTATGCTTGAAATAACAGGGCGTATACGATCTTTAGGCGCTAGCCATTGGACCCTTAAATAAGCACTTTCTTGTTATACTTATGCCATGGAAACTAAAACATACATTTGGATAGGCATATTCATCGGATCTACTGTCGGAAGCCTTATTGGCAGCGCCTTGGACCATGGTAATTTTGTTGGCATCTGGGGCCTTTTACTTGGCACGGTTGGCGCCTTTGTAGGAGTCTGGGCCGGTTATAAACTTGGTAACGCTTAAGCTTGACGTGATGCGGTATACTTGAGGCCAATGGCCAAAGAACTCGTTATAGTCGAAAGTCCAGCCAAAGCTCGCACCATTGAGCGCTATTTAGGTACAGGCTATCAGGTTAAAAGCAGCTTTGGGCATATTCGCGACCTGCCTAAAAAAGGGCTGAATATTGATATAGAAAAGGGCTTTAAGCCAACTTACGAAATCAGTCCAGAAAAAAAGAAAGTTGTCAGTGAACTTAAAAAAGCGGCGGCAAGTGCCAGCAGTGTTTGGCTAGCCAGCGATGAAGACCGCGAAGGCGAGGCGATAGCCTGGCATTTGACTGAAGCGCTTAACTTACCCGTGGCAAAAACGAAGCGGATTGTCTTTCATGAAATCACTAAGTCAGCAATCGAGAATGCAATTAAGAATCCGCGCAGTGTTGATATGGGGCTGGTTGATGCCCAGCAAGCTAGGCGTTTATTAGATAGGTTAGTCGGCTATGAGTTAAGTCCGGTACTATGGAAAAAGGTTCGTCCGGGCTTATCAGCCGGACGCGTTCAATCTGTTGCAGTACGCTTAATCGTAGAACGTGAGCGGGAGATTAAAGACTTCAAGCCAGCGGCTAGTTATAAAGTTACGGCTGAATTTAAGTCCGCTAAGGAAACATTCAGCGCTGAGCTTATCAATAAGCTGCCTGACGAAAAGGCGGCCCGCAAATTCCTAGAAGACAGCATCAAGGCCACTTTTACTGTTAATGGCATTGATAAAAAACCAGGTACGCGCAGTCCCAGCCCACCGTTTACCACCAGTACTCTGCAGCAAGAGGCCTCTCACCGCCTTGGCTTTAGCGTCAAACAGACAATGACCCTGGCACAGCGGCTCTACGAAGAAGGTCATATTACTTACATGCGAACCGACAGCACGACGCTTTCTAATTTGGCCCTCAAGATGTTTGAAGATTACATCCGCCAGCAATATGGTGACAAGTATCATCATAGCCGCCAGTATCAAACAAAGAGTCGAGGCGCTCAAGAAGCCCATGAAGCCATCCGACCGACGGATATAGCCAAAGCCAAAGCTGGTGCCGATAGCGCGCAGGAAAAACTTTATAACCTCATCTGGCGCCGCGCTTTAGCCAGCCAGATGGCGGCGGCCAACATTGACCGCACTGAAGTATTGATTACCAGCAGTACACGTCCGGAGCAATTTATGGCCAAAGGAGAAATCTTAACTTTTGATGGTTTCTTCAAGGTCTACGGCGGCAGTAAAGAAGATAGCCTATTACCAGAACTTAAAAACGGCCAAAAACTAGATCTAGAGCAGGTGGATGCCCGGCAGGCATTTACTAAGCCGACAGGGCGGTATTCAGAGGCTAGTCTGGTACGCAAGCTTGAGGAACTTGGTATTGGCCGACCGAGCACTTACGCGCCAACCATTTCGACTATTCAGACCCGCGGATACGTTGAGAAAACAGATATGGAAGGTCAAACCCGATCTATTAAGAGTCTGCAGCTAAAAAACGGTAAAATCGTTGAGAATCAGGAAGAAGAAGTATTCGGCGCCGATAGGGCTAAACTCGTACCAACCGCTGCTGCAGAGGTGACGACTGATTTTCTAACAAAATACTTCACTGACATTCTCGATTATGATTTTACCGCCAAAGTTGAAGAAGATTTTGACGAAATCGCTGATGGCAAGCAGAAATGGCAACAAATGCTGGAGGACTTCTATAAAGGGTTCCACCCATTGATTGATAAATCAGAGAAAGTTAGTCGTGAGGAAACCAGCCAGGCCAGAGAGCTAGGCAAGGATCCCAAAAGCGGCAAGCCTATTATCGCTCGTTTTGGGCGTTATGGGCCAATGCTGCAGCGGGGTTCCACAGAGTCAGAAGAAAAGCCGGATTTTGCACCGTTGCCAAAAGACGCTACTTTAGAAGACGTCACACTGGAGCAGGCATTAGAGATGTTCAAACTGCCTAGAATAGTAGGAAAAACAGAGGACAGCAAGGAAATTACTGCCAATATCGGCCGCTTTGGTCCCTACATTCAGGTAGATAAAGTGTTCGTGTCCTTAAAAGAAGCTGACCCAATGAAAATAAGCGAAGTAGAAGCCAGGAAGCTATACAAAGAAAAACAGAAGCAAGAAGCCGATCGTAACATTGCACAGTTTGCTAACGGCATCAAAATACTCAACGGGCCTTATGGCCCATACATCACGGACGGCAAAAAGAATGCCAAAATAACTGATGATATAGATGCAAAAAAGCTGACCGAAAAAGAAGCCAAAAAGCTCTTGGATGAAGCTCCGTCCAAAAAGGGCCGCTTTTTCAAAAAAAAGAAATAGTTTTATCGATCAGAAAAAGGTCTTGCTTATCTTTGATAAATGTGCTATAATTTATATGATGAAGCGTTGTGTAAGTAAGATAGCTCTGTTGTTCGCCCAAGGGGGCGATGCTACAATTTATTGAGTGTAACCGAAAGCAACTAAAGATATGGCAACCATGCAACCAAAAAGCAATCAAGACATGGACGTAGTGGAACGAATTTTTCACGCGCTTGATATAGATTCAAAAGGACATATAACCAAAAATGACCTTATCCAAGCTTTGCATGATCGCGGTATTTTGGTTGACGATGTTCGAATTCGCCAAACAACATTAGGGCTAAAGCAATATAAAAACGACGACCCAATTACTTATACTGCTTTTCGTAAACTTGTCAGTCCTCACATTACTCTAATTGAAAAAGCCTTAACGGGTGGTCTAGTCATACCTGATTTTAAAAACTTTGCTAGTTTTGTTACTAACCTATATAACCGAACTCTTCAAAATACCGAAGGTAAGCCATCTAACTACATACCTGAGCTATCTAGTGTCAGTCCTGATTCTTATGCCTTATCCGTCTGCACAGTCGATGGACAACGTTTTAACATTGGAGACTACACCAAAAAATACCTTGCCAGAGAGACCGCTAATCCGATAAATTATGCCCTCAGTTTACAGGAAAAAGATGAAAAAACTGTTCATGAGCATGTTGGCAGTGCTCCAAAAGAGAAGGGTTTTGACTATTTGATGCTGAGTCAAGACGGTATGCCGCATAACCCTTTGTCTGGGGCTGGCGCTTTGATGATATGCTCAATGATTGGCGGCAAAACACCGCAGGCTCGCTTTGAATCAATTCAGAAAATCTGGCAAGACTTGGGTGGAGGTTCAACGGCAAGCATGAACAAGAAAGCTTATGATTCGGAAGAAAGAATTGCCGACAAGGATCGGGCGCTCGCTTACTTTATGCAGCAAAAAGGACTTTTCCCGAAAGGGGCTGACGTCAATGAGCACCTAGAGTTGTTGTGGCGATGTCTTGCTATTGAAACTACAACTGAAGCGCAGGCGATAATAGCTGCGACACTAGCAAATTCAGGTGTTTGTCCGACCGATGGGCAAGAGGTTTTATCCTCGCTTATAGCTAAAGATTGTTTATCTATTATGTTGGCAGCCGGTATGCAGGATTATTCAAGTGAGTATGCTTTTTCAGTTGGTCTGCCAGCAGTGAGTGGCACCTCTGGTGTAGTTATGATTGTAGTCCCCGACGTAATGGGCATTACTATTTGGTCCCCGCGAATTAATAGTGATGGCATCAGTTTGAAGGGTTTGGATTTTTCTAACAAATTAATTGAACGATTCAACTTCCACATGTTTGATACTTCCTTGAAGAATATTAATAAAGTCGATCCCCGTCTTAAGAAAAACGAAACCAAAATGCGTGGCGTTATGGCAGTAACCTCAGCTGCCAGTATTGGTGACGTTGATGAGCTACAACGGCTGTATGCAGCAGGCGTGGATCTAAACGAAGGTGAATATGACAAACGAACCGGTATTCACTTAGCCGCTTCAGAAGGGCACCTTGAAGCAGTGCAGTTTTTCATTGAGAAAAATGTAGACATTAACCCAAAGGACCGATGGGGAGGTACGCCATTAGCTGATGCTAAACGCGAAGGCCACAAAGATGTTTTAGAGCTGCTGAAGAAACGCGGTGGAAGGGAAAAGGCTTAGGTTATGGCAAGCAACAAGCAGCTGGAAGATTCTATGGCAGTCTGCTGGGCAGCCAGCCAAGGCGATGTACATGAGCTACAACGCCTTTACACTAATGGAGCAGATATGGCTGGAGCAGATTATGACGGTCGCACAGGTATCCACCTAGCCGCTTCAGAAGGGCAGCTGGAAGCAGTTAAATTCTTGCAAGCCAAAGGAGTAGATATCAGCCCGAAGGACCGTTGGGGCGGTACACCATTAGTAGATGCTAGGCGCGGGAACTATAAAAAGGTTATTGAATTTCTAGAATCGAGAGGCGCGAAGTAATGAAGAAAACACGGGTCTATGTACTGAACACCGGCGGAACGCTCGGTATGGTTGGCAACCCGCTGCGTGCTGCTAAATCAGCTGCAGAGCTAATGGAAGGCATATCGGTTCCTCCAGAAGTAGAATTGACGCTTGAAGACTTTAAAATTCGCCAAGATTCAACCAATCTTCTTCATGCTGAACGCATTTTGATCGCCAGACAATTAGCCAGCAGATATCAGGATTTTGACGCTTTTGTTGTCATGCATGGTACTGACAGTATGGCTGAGACCACAGCGGCCTTTAATATGTTCTTCAAAACCTCTCTACAAAAGCCACTTTTGGTTATTGGTGCTCAAATGACCAAGGATGAGGTTGGCTCGGACGTCCATATGCAATTATCTAATACTCTGCGAATTGCGGCTGCATTTCATCGTAACGATGTGGTAGGTGTTTATAACGTTTGTATTGGTGACGTATGGGATGGAAGCCGGTTAAAAAAGCGGGCCGAATCCAACTTTATGGCTTTCTATACGCCGGGCCGCAATCCAGTTGCGCGTGTTTGGCCTCATATTCATTTTGAAGAGGGCTTACGTTATAAAGACCCGGTATTGGCTGTTCAGAACCTACGATTAGATACTGAGCTTGAGAAAAAAGTTGGAACTATTCGAGTTTCAGCTGATTCACCGCCATGGATGCTTATGGATATGGTCGAGCGTGGCCGTCTTAAAGGAGTTATTCTAGAATGTAAGGGGGCTGGTCAGATTCCAAACCGAGAGTGGACTGATTACGAAACCGACACTACATATTCTTGGATTGATGCTATTGCTGCCGCCTCAAAGGCCGGTATTCATGTAGGTATTTTGTCGCCGTTCGAAGATGGACGGGTAATTCTTGACCGTTATGAATTGGGCGCACTCGCTAAAGAGGCCGGAGCAATTAGTTTGGAGAGCTTAACCCCAGATATGGCGGACTTAAAATTCCGCCACGCTATTGCGCTGTGGCCAGACGACGGTAAACGAATACAAGAGTTTATATCTACAAATATTGTCGGTGAACTTCTTACGGGCATTGAAGATAGAGAAGAAACGTAGTAGATAACACCATAGTTTTGCACAAGTTTAACAGATGTGCTCTCATAGCTTGCTAGCGCATGGGTGAGAAATATCGTCCATTTTGTGCTAGAATAAGAATACACAAACATAATGTTGACTTTTATAAACTTGTGTTTTATAATTATACATAAATTGTATGAGTAACGGATAGGGAAGAGCAGATTATGGCAGTAACAACCGAAGCGAAAACCAAGCTCAACATCGAGAAGATTGTTAATGATGTACTTGGTACGATTGAACGCGAACGGGAAAGAGAAATTGTTGCGCGCCGTTACGGGCTTTTTGATAGAAAAGAAACTCTGGAACAAATAGGGGAGTTACTTGGCATTACGCGTGAACGTGTCCGCCAGTTAGAAAAGGCGGTGGTTTCACGGCTTAAGACAGCTGCTGATGACGGCTTACCTCATATTAAGGAAGTTCAAGCCGTACTTGTTGACGAATTACGCAACTTAGGCAATGTTGCCCGCGTTAGCGATTTGACAGCTCAATTGACCAAAGCCAACAGCCGTATTGATCAATCGCATGTCTCTTTTTTGGCTCAGCTATGTCCAAGCTTGGTAGTAATTGATGATAATGATAATTTTTATCATGCAGTCGGACTAAGCGAAGTTCATAACGAAAAAGCTATCCGTGATCAAGTCCAGAAGATTATCGATGCAATCAAACAAATAGGTGTGCCGTCTGATATCGAAACCATTGCTAATAAAGTTGGCAACAAAGACGCCAAGCATGTCGAAGCGTTAGCTAGTATTTCTAAGCAGCTGGCCAGCTTGAATGGTACATGGGGGCTAGTCAAATGGCCGCTAGTGAACCCAAAGAACATCCGTGACAAGATTTACGTCATCCTAAAAGAACATGGTAAACACATGCACTTTAACGAAATTGCCGATGCGATTAAGAAATCTGACTTTAAGCGCAAGGATGTTACTACTCAAGCTATTCATAATGAGCTTATTAAAGACAAGCGGTTCGTACTAATTGGCCGGGGCATTTATGCACTTAAAGAGTGGGGCTATAAGCGGGGCACCGTGGCCGACGTTATATCAGAGGTCCTGCGCAAAGAGGGCGGGCCACTACACCGGGATGAAATCGTTAAGCGCGTGCTCAAAAGCCGCTATGTTAAAGAAACTACCATCCTGTTGAACCTGCAGGGCAAATCGCAATTTAAGCGCGTTGCCAAAGCCACCTACGCCTTAGCTGAGTAGAGAAATTTTATGACTGGCGGACTAGAACTTGAAGGAGCAGGCGACAGAACTGTTGCTATGGCACGAATTGTTGGTAATGTTCCATCTAGTAGTCTGTTGAATGTTGCACAGCAACTTTATAGAGAACCGTCAGACAGCGATTTAGTTATATCCATCAGTGATGCTGTCCTTGAGAGACGTTTTAGTAGTGCATGGGTGAATGATGAAGAAGCTATTGAGGACGCCAGATTCATAATTCAAACTGCCCGAGTCGCAATTGAATTTAAATCAAGTTCCATTGTTTCAACTCGCCTTGTTAGTCATTTCTTCAATCTTGGAGGTGCAGTAATACTTGGCGGAGAAACTGAAGGGCATGCAGGAGCGCATCTTTCTGCTTACTTTACCCAAGAAGAGTCAATGAGGGAAGACGTTAAGCATCCCATTGAAGTAGAGTTTGGATTCGTAGCGCTTAGCTATTAATAATCTAATATAAACAAAATACGAACAGGATTATATAGGGCCTAGAAAGTGAGTGTGATTGTGTTAGCTGGGAATAGTAAGCGCATCCACACAAAGTAGGGAGCAACACAAAAAAATAAATAAAAAATCTAATAGAAAATAGACAAACAATACAAGCAGCAGAGCACACAACCAAGGCATACGGCAAACGTCGCACAATGTATATTTTACGACTCTTTATATCCAGTCTAAGATGACTTGTTATACCTACCTACTAGGGGAGTATTTAACGTTTGGTTGCACAAGCTCGCAATAATGCTGCTTCCACACTCGCTACATTACTCTATATAAACCATGGCTTTGCATACATGCTGTCTTATGTGTCTACGTCGTAAAACTTTTCACGCGGCTGTAAAGTTTTCCACAACGTCCATTTGACTTTACTTGATTTTTCTCGCCTTCTATATTTTTATAGGCTTCTTCCCTTACACTGCTCTAGCTATGATAATTTGACATTCCCTGCTTTTGATATATCAATATAGTTTTTGTGAGATTCGTCACTACCAAGATATAATGAACAAAAAACGAACAGTAGAAGAGTAGCAGAGAACTTGAGCGAGCTTTGGAGTTCGAAAGACTGATTGCTGAGTGCAGCCCGAGAGCTTAAGCTCCCGGCGTGAAGCGGCCTTGAGAACCCCAAAGCGAGCGCCTACTTATAGAAGGCCTTCTCCTCTACCCTAACGTCAATGTATTCTGCCGGTGTAATATGGTCGCTCTCAAGCCTTTGTTTGACAGCCAAGAAGGTACCAGCCTGAGTTCGCGCATCCTGCAGTGTATTGAATTTAATATAATAGGCTGCTCCATTAGGCTTTACATCCAGCTCACTTGGTGCAGCTGGCAATGTCATTGATTCAATATTAACCTTCTGAGCCTTTAGCTGAGCAACCAACGTTTCAATAAAGCTTACCTCTGATTGTGGTAATACAAAAGTGCCGATATCAACTTTGAGTTGACTCTTATCAGTTATCACTGGCAGCGACTTAAGAGTGTTGTTGTTTGGTTGAACAGCAGAAATAGCTTTGCCATTTGGTGCAATCGCGAAGTTACCATTTTGTGAAGCAAGAACCAACACTGGCTGTACCATAGCCAGTTCTATAACAGGACGATGACCAATTAGTGGCAGCGTAACAGCCGCATCGCGTAGTTCCGGAAATTGCAACTTCAAGTGCCGTTCAACGTCACCGGTATTAATAGTAAGCTTATTGTGATTAAGCCATGAATTAGCCAAGATCCTCTGTCCGGCTAGCCGATACTCATTGCTACTGTGCAAATTTATGCCTGCGGTGTTGTCGGCTAAGATGATTCTAGGATTAGTGTCTAAACGAAGAACGTATAACAGCGAAAATATTATGCCAAAGGCTGCTAGTAGCGATGGAAGGTAATGCCAAGCCCTATTGTTGGTGGTTTTCATGGATAGCTCTTCCCTGCCTAAGCCATCCTCACTTTTGGAACGACTAGCATGATACGAGAATACGCCGCCGATTGGCGGTGACGGCTGTTTGGCTACATTACGCCGGCTATTCTGGGCATTCGATTTTTTCCTATTTAGCAGCTTCATGTTCTGGTGTCATTTGTTTGTCAGCTGATCTTAGCAGCAAATCGGCAACATTCTCGGCAGCTGACGAGTGAGCTAGACCATGTAAGGTCTTACCTAAAGAAGCACGACGTGAAGGTTCGGATAAAAGATCTTCGATGTGCTCGAGTAATATTTCGGGCCGTTTGGATAATTGGTCTTCATGCACAATATCGATAGCCCCGTGAGCCGCCAACTGCTCAGCGTTCTTCAGCTGGTGGCCGCTGGTTAAGAGGGGGTTCGGCACAATAATGCAAGCCTTGGCTTGGGCCGACAGTTCTGCCAGACTTGTCGCTCCTGCCCTACTAATAATAAGATCAGCGGCACCACTGTATTTATACATGTCCGAGATAAAACCTTTGACTATAACATGGCTCTCCAGAGTAGAGCTTAGAACTTCAGTGTATTGCCGCTTCATCTCGTCCTCGTGATCGCGACCAACAACATGAACTAACGCAAGATCGGGGTATAGTTTTAATAATGCCGCTATTTGCGAAGCAATCGCCTGGTTCAAACGCACTGCGCCAAGTCCACCGCCGGTTGCTAAGATAACGTATTCAAAGCTGTCCAGCCCTATATCTTTACGCCAGCGAGATTGCAATTGAGGTGTTACCATTTCATAAGCTTCACTGATAGGAATACCGGTGTAGAATGTTTTCGTCTGCGGATAGTTATAAAGTTGCTTAGGCGCGCCGACCGCATGAAACGAAGCATGTTTAGCAACCAAACGATTAGCTAAGCTGGGTAGCGCATCGAGATCGAGCGTTACATAAGGAATGTTTTTCAATCTTGCGGCCCAGCCAATTGGGACCAACCCTTTCACCAGCACACTGTCAGGTTTCAACTTACCCAATAGCCGATAGGCCTGCAGCGTGCCGCAAATCACTCTGAAGAAATCTCCTGTGTTCTTGGCGATCGTCTTAATGTCAAAAAACTGGCGCCAGCCTTCACCATTATAACGCCGCCATTTTCCGCTCATGATGAATCGGACCTCATCAATGTTATTATTTTGTTCCACAATATCACTTAGTTTGTCGCCTTTTGGGGCCACATAGATAACATGAACATCAGGACGTTTATGCTTAAGGGCTCGAGCTACTGCCAGGACTGGGGTGATATGCCCCCCTGAACCGCCGCCCGTCAAAACGACTCGCATCACTGTTTCCTTTCATTTCACTACTTGCGCGCTCTAAGGTTGTATAGCGTGAGACCTGAAACGCTAAGCCAACGGCAGCCGTCACAAAAATAAGGCTGGTGCCGCCGTAGCTTATAAATGGCAGGGTTATACCTTTAAGCGGCAATAGACCGATCATAGCCCCGACGTTAATTAACATTTGCGTACTAAGCCAGGCAAAGATACCGGTCACTATTAGGCGACTATAATCATCAGGTGCGCGTTCAACAATGCGCTTTAAGCGGCCAAAGAAAGCAATAAACAAGCCAAGTAATATGCTAACTCCCACAAACCCGAACTTCTCAGCATATATCGCAAAAATTGAATCATTAGCCGCCTCTGGTTGATAACCATAGGCCTGTACGCTTTTGGCAAGCCCCAAACCAAACATACCGCCTGATCCAACCGATATTAATGATTGGCAGACCTGATAGCCAGATGTCAAACAGTCTTTTTCAGGTCGAACAAACGTTAAGATACGCTGGCGCCGATAACCGCTGGAAGCTATCAACAGCACAGCCCCCATCAGGACGATGCCGCCAAACATAAGAATACGCTTCATTGGTAATCCGGCCACATATACCATTGCTGCCATAATGGCTATCATAACTCCCGTTGATCCTAAATCACTCTGCAGTTTTGCCACCACTATGCCAATCAAAATAACCGCAATCAGCAGTGGTTTGAGTGTTCGGGTTGAATCGTTAAGTGTCCCCTCCCTCAGCCTACTTGTCAGAAACCCGGCTAGCCAAATAATAAAAGCGAATTTGATTAACTCAACTGCCTGGAATGACAAGCCACCAATTTGAATCCAGCGATAAGCACCATTAACCTGTTGCCCAATCAAGCGCACAGCTAGAGCGGCAATAATGGCGGCAATAATTAAGGGCCGTTCGATTTTATGCCAAGCATCCAGCGGCATTTTAGAGCAAAGTGCAAAAGTACCGATTCCAAGCACCACTGCAAAGAGCTGCCGGTTAATAAAATAGTTTTCGCCAACATGGTTCTGGGCTGCCAGGCCCGGGCCAATCGTATAAACCACTATTAGCCCCAGTGCTAATAATATTGAGCTCAGCATAAGCAGCCAATAATCTGGTCGATGTCGCCTCTGAGAAACCCTATGCATAAATAGTGGTCGGCGCGTTAAGCTCATATGTATCTACCTAAGATAAATATCATAAGTCCGACAATAGCCATGACTTGCCCTATGGTCCAGAAGCGCATAGTAACCTTAGCTTCTGGCCAGCCGCTAGCTTCAAAATGATGATGAATAGGAGTCGATTTAAAGATTTTCTTGCCGCGTAGTTTCTTAGAACCAACTTGCAAAATAACCGAGCCAGCCTCAGCTACGAACACAAGGCCAATAATCGGCAGCAATAAAACCGCATTGGTAAGCATCGCAACGACACCAAGTGCCGTCCCCAATGCAAACGAGCCAACATCACCCATGAAAAACCGGGCTGGATAAATATTAAACCAAGTATAGCTAAGCAACGCACCGACAATGCTGGCACAAAAGGCACTCACACCATAACGGCCTTCAATAAAGGCAATAAGTGCATAGGCGCCGAAGGCGATCGCTGTTAAACCGCCAGCTAGACCATCTAGACCGTCTGTCATATTGACAGCGTTAGCCGTGGCCACAACAACTAATACGAAAAGCGGGATGATTAGCCAGCCGATGTGCAGGTTGCCCCACGTCGGAATCTGAATCGAGGAAACGTCAAGCTTAAAATAGAAAAACCAACCGCCAATTAAGGCAATCAGGGTTGTTAGTAGCAATTTCAATTTTGAAGACAAGCCGGCTATACCCTGCCCCGTGCCCCGGATGTTGATAATATCATCCAATAGCCCGACTGCACCGGCCCCAACAAAAGCAGCCAGCGGCAACCACGTTTCGCCGCGGCTAAGGTTAGCAATCAAAGTAATGAGCGTAACTGATATAACGAATACTAGGCCGGCCATTGTAGGAATATGCCGTTTGTGCTTTTCGGCGTGTAAACTGGTGAAGACAGTTGCTTTCTCGCCCGTTATGGCCTGTTCGCGTGCTTTCTTCCACCACTGCCTTTTATAGGCAAGCGTTGTATAAAGAGGTGTAATTAACATGCTCAATAAAAAGCTGGCGAATGTCAGCAACAAAATCCGAATGACAGTGTCGCTTTGAACTATGATGTTTATGGTTTGAGTCATGTTGCAAAAAATCTCTATCATTATACCTCTTTAATGGGTTTTGGGCGTAACGCCGTAACTATCAATTAACATATTGGCTAGGCTAACAAATATTGGAGCAGCTGCCTTTGAGCCGGCATAGCCACCAATATGTGGCTCATTAACACGTACGATAATAACGTATTGCGGTTTATCGCCGCCAACGTAGCCAATGAATGTGCCATTGTACTTATTCTCATAGTAGCCGCCAGCCGGGTTTGCAATTTGAGCCGTCCCGGTTTTGCCGCCTATACTGTACTCCGGGCGTAAGTTCGGCATGCCATAGGTTACGTGGTTTTTTGTGAAGGTATATTCCATTAAGTTTTTCAAGGTATCACTAGTCGTTTGACTGACAGTATCGTTCATGATAACTTTCGACTGTTTAGTTACGGGCGAGGTGCCAGAGGCAGAGGTCTGGTCTATTAGGTGGGGTTGATAATATTTACCGCCATTAATAACGCTCGAAAGAGCTGCCCCCAT
>CAYVSP010000006.1:0-37230 GCA_964453655.1 uncultured Candidatus Saccharibacteria bacterium | reverse complement strand
AAATACTCTTTGGCAGCTTCCCTGCCCTGAGAAATTTTTTCACCTTTGTAGGCAAACCAGGCGCCGGATTTTTCAACAATGCCACGTTCAACAGCTAGATCCAGCACATCGCCGCTCTTGCTAATTCCAACGTTATACATAATATCGAACTCAGCTTGCCTAAACGGCGGCGCGATTTTATTCTTGACTACTTTTACGCGCGTGCGGTTACCGACGATTTCTTCTCCCTGCTTGATCTGCGCGATGCGGCGAATATCCATGCGTACACTGGCGTAGAATTTGAGTGCATTTCCACCAGTCGTTGTTTCTGGGTTACCAAACATAATGCCAATTTTCATTCTAATTTGGTTAATGAAGATAACTGTTGTTTTGGAACGACTAATGACACCTGTCAGTTTGCGAAGAGCTTGGCTCATTAGCCGGGCCTGCAAGCCCGGTAAGCTATCGCCCATCTCGCCCTCAATTTCCGCCCGTGGCACTAAAGCTGCTACAGAGTCAACAACTACAATGTCGACAGCGTTAGAACGAACCAAGGTTTCGGTAATTTCTAAGGCTTGTTCGCCATTATCCGGCTGACTGAGCAGTAGGTTTTCTACATCAACGCCTATTCGTTTGGCATAAGCCGGATCCAGTGCATGCTCGGCATCAATAAATGCAGCCGTACCGCCCGCCTTCTGAATTTCAGCGATAATGTGTAAAGTTACAGTAGTCTTACCAGAACTTTCCGGGCCGTAAATCTCCACAACTCGTCCGCGTGGTATACCGCCGCCAAGCGCAAGATCAAGACTAAGCGCTCCAGTGGGGACAGTTTCCACATTTGTTTTATGGGCATCGCCCAATTTCATAATAGAACCTTTGCCGAACTGTTTTTCAATAGTTTCAAGAGCTAATCCTAACGCTTTGCTTTTGCCTTCAGTTTGGGTAGTCTTTTCTTCTTTGTCCGCCATGATATCCCTCCGTGCTTACCTAATACTACTATTTTTGGGCCAGTATAACGAAATTCTCTTAAACAACCATGAGCATAACTTCATACCACACTGCCTGCCAACCTGCATGCAGATTACTCTGCGGTGTTTTTGACACATTACTGCGTCAGCTTCCTCTGTCACTTACTCACCGTACACTTGTACGCCTCGTTCGTTCCTCGTTGCTTCCTCGTACTGTATTCAAATGTGAAGTTATGCCCTACTCAAGACAGAACCTATAGTAACGGTTATGGTTTTTCTTATATAATACGTGCAACGTATGCGTATAGCTGACTCGGTGGTGGAAAAATTATTGCTTGGTGCTAAAAAGATCACTGAGGATAAATTGCCAACCCTGCGCGAACAAGCGGCTGCCGAAAAAAAACCGCTGCAGGATTTGGTCGTTAAGGATAATATTGCTTCCGAGAAAGATCTGACCAAACTTTACGCCTCTGAAATTGATGTCCCCTTTATTGAACTTAATGGTAAAGAAATTAAGCGAGAGGTGCTGCGCCTTATACCTGAACGCGTTGCCCGCCAATACAAAGTAGCTGTTTTTGACGTCGATAAAAACAATACCAAACTGCTGGCTATGGAGGATCCTGACGACATTCAGGCAATTACATTCCTCAAAAAACAACTTGGTGAAAACATTAAAGTGTACGTCACCACCGCTAGTATGATGCAGGCGGCACTGGATCAATACCGCGGCAACATCAGTTCCGAACTTACCAAAGTTATCATCCCTGAGGAGCAAGAGGAAAAAGAAGAAGAAATCAGCGAAGAAGACTTGGCCGAAGACTCACCAATTGCCCAAACCGTTAATCTTCTAATTGAATATGCAGTTAAGTCTGGTGCTAGCGATGTGCACGTTGAGCCACGTGAAGAGTATGTACTAGTAAGATATCGTGTTGACGGTATCTTACGTGAAGCTAATAAACTACCTAAAAAGGTCTTAGGTGCCTTAGTATCACGCATCAAGATCTTGTCAAACCTTAAAATCGACGAGCGCCGGGCTCCACAAGACGGCCGGTTTAAGGTTGAAGTTGGCGGACAATTGTATGCTATGCGCGTATCAACTTTGCCAGTTGTAGATGGCGAAAAAGTAGTTATGCGTATTTTGAATGAGTCATCAAAAGCGCCCACGCTTGAAGAGCTTGGTTATTGGGGTGTAGCTTTGCAGGAAATCAATAAAGCCATCGTTCAGCCGCACGGCATGATACTTATTACCGGGCCGACCGGATCAGGTAAATCAACCAGCCTATTCAGCATTTTGAGTATCTTAAATAGTCCGACCGTAAACATCGCTACCATTGAGGACCCAGTTGAATACCGAGTCATCGGCGCCAACCAAACGCAAGTGAACCCGGTGGCAGGAATGACATTTGTCAATGGGCTACGGGCACTGCTAAGACAAGACCCTAACGTTATTATGGTTGGTGAAATACGTGACAGTGAAACGGCCGGGTTGGGGGTGCAAGCCGCTCTAACCGGACACTTGGTTTTAAGCACGCTGCATACCAACAATGCCGCGACGTGTTTACCAAGGTTGCTTGATATGGATATTGAGCCATTCCTAATCGCCAGCACTGTGCGAGCAGTTGTTGGACAGCGCCTGGTACGACGGTTATGTACTACATGCCGCGAAACATTTACACCAGATCAGGCAACTTTGAAGCAGATTGCCGAATTATTCGAAACAGCCCAACCAGAAATAATGGGCGGTATTCACGAGCTGGAAACTCAGGCCTTGCAAGCCGGTATCGGAAAAGACGATTCGGCTAAAAGCAGTCCAACCTCAACCCAGCAGTTAAGTACAGATGGCAGCCGTATCCTGCGATTATGGCGGGCCCATGACAAAGGTTGCGATAACTGCGGACATACCGGCTACAAGGGACGGATGGGCATTTATGAAGTTCTCTCTAACTCTATGGAAGTACAAAAACTGATTGTGTCCAGCGGCACTAGTGAAACAATTCAGAATCAAGCAGTCAGTCAAGGTATGGTGACAATGCAAGTTGACGGCCTAATTAAAGCGTTGCGCGGTCAGACTTCGATTGAAGAAATCCTTAGAGTAACGAGTGAAAAATGAAATTTGCCTACACTGCCGCTAAAGATGGCAAAACAGTTACCGGCGTCGCCGATGCAGGCAGTAAGGAAGCATTGATAGCGAGTTTGCACCGTCAAGGTTTGCGGCCTTTAACGATTAAAATTGATACGGGTAAGACAGGTTTTTTAAGCAAGCTCAAGCGTGGTAAAAAAGTAAAGCTAAGAGACCTCGTTCTATTCACCAGACAGCTATCGACCATGATTTCGGCCGGTGTGCCATTAACCAAGGCATTAGCTACGCTACAAGCCCAAACCGACAACAAATATTTTAAGACGGTTGTGGCTGGTATCACTAAGGATGTAGAAGGTGGCATGCCATTGGGTAACGCTTTCATGAAATATCCTAATGTCTTTTCAGATGTCTACATCAATATGGTAAAGGCCGGCGAGGCTGGTGGAATTTTAGACGAGATTTTAAAACGTTTAGCTGCGCAGGTTGAGCAGGATTCTAGCATGCGTAAAAAAATCAAAAGCGCCATGATGTACCCCATGGTAATTCTTTGTATTACGGTAGTTGCCTTTTTTGGCATCATGATTTTTGTAATTCCTAAAATCAGTAAAATTCTTAAAGACCTGGGCGGCGAAAACGCCCAGCTTCCGATCTATACCAGAGTGCTCCTTAGTATTAGTGGTTTTATGCAACATTACTTACCTCTTCTCATTATTTTGGGAGTAGGTAGCGTCTATATAATCCGACGCTATATCAGAACCACTAAAGGAAAGTACAAATTCCATAGCTTGTTACTGCGTCTGCCTATTTTTAAAACTATTATCGTAAAAGTTGCGGTTGCTCGTTTTGCCCGAACTTTCGCTTCATTGATGTCGGCCGGGGTTGGTGTACTTGATGCATTAGAAGTTACTGGTGCTGCTATTGGTAATAAAGTTATTGAAGCTGAGCTAGTAGAGGCATCCAAAGCGGTCAAAAATGGTAAGCAGCTAAGTGAACCATTGAGCCAAGGTACGCATTTCCCGCCAATTGTCAGCCAAATGCTTGCTATAGGTGAGGAAACCGGTCAAATTGATACGATTTTAGTTAAGGTGGCTGACTTTTACGAAGAAGAAGTGGCCGCTACCGTTGATGGATTAAGCTCTATCATCGAGCCGCTCATGATTGTAGTACTTGGTACTATTGTCGGTCTAATTGCCGCTAGCGTGATGGGCCCAATTGCCAGTTTAAGTAAAAATATCGGGAACAAGTAGCAAATGAAGCGTCTGCGTTTTACTCAAGCCGGTTTTACTAGTATCGAAATCATTCTGGCCTGTGTCATCTTTCCCTTGATTGTGGTTGGTATATCAAATGCCTTTGATAGTGTAAGGCGCTCCTACACCGTTGCTAAGCAATTAAATGAAATTTACGCCGTACTAAGTGCTTGTCCGGAAATAGATCGTGCCTTAGATTATGACTCACTGACTGGTACTACAAACTGCTATCCAAACAATACCTTTCAAGCCGAAGGCGGTAATGGAAATACCATAACCTACACTCCAACCGTAGGCGTAACTAATACTTCTTCATTATCAAACAGTGACCCTTTGCAACAAATTCCCGACTCTAAAGTGGTTGATGTCTCAGTGTCCGCACCAAAAAGCAATGCCCCGCCTTTTGAAGTGAGAATGTTAGTAACTCGTAATGGTATCGGGCAGCTATGAAAAAGCGTGAACTAGGATTCACTATTCCAGAATTATTAGTAGTTATTATAATCACCGGCTTGTTTGTCAGCCTTATCATGTTTTTTACATTTAGTTATTGGCGTTATGGTTATTTATTAGATGCTGATCTCGATACGTTCATAACTAGATTGAACGCCGGCGATGTACTGCGCGAACTGGTTGGTACATCGGCTGGTTTAACCCTTCAAAACGGTATCAGCGATCCAAATGCCGACAATCCTGATACCAATAACGCCAATTACTGGGAAACAATACATGCTGTGCCAGGTACCACCAACATACCGGCGGCTGGCAGCACTAAACCACTTATTTATTTCAGACGCTTCAGTTTTGACGCCAGTAATAACATCATTATGAACGGCACCCAACCATATGAAGATGAATATGTTCTCTACCTGGATGGCTCGTCAAAACAGTTAATGTTGCGAAGTCTAGCTAATCCAACTGCCCCAAATAATCGCCTAGTCACGAGCTGTCCTCCAAATATAGCCAGCTCCAGTTGCCCAGCCGATCGTACGGTGGCAACGGATATTTCGTCAGTGGCACTTCGCTACTTCTCCCGTAGCGGTAATACAATAGATTGGACTTCCATCACTGATCCTAATACCGGTCAATTTGCTGGACCAGACTTTACAGCTGCCGAGGTCGTGGAATTTACGCTTAACTTAAACAAGAAACCGATTTTTGAGAAAACTTACGCGACAGTTAATAATACAGTTATCCGCATAGCTTTAAGGAATGACTGATGGGCGTTAAGAGACAACATGTCAGTTCTGAAAAAGGTTCGGTTATTGTCTCGATTTTGTTTGTTACTCTATTACTAACAACTTTTGTGTATGGTCTTCTTGTGTTGGCCAATAGCAACTTATCGCGCAGTCGTAGTCGCTTATTGTTACTTGAGGCACAGTATGCAGCTGAATCAGGAGCAGATACGGCCATCGCAAAATTAAACGCAGATAGCAGTTATGCAGGCTCCAACACCGAAACAACAGTATTGGACCACAACACCAGCGGTAATTCGTATAAAGCAACTTTTACAGTAACTGTTGCGAGCGGTTCAACTGCTAGCGAACGTATTGTCAGCGCTAACGGGTTTGTTTATGCCCCTCGTTCTTCTTCAAGTCCTAGTTTTACTAGACATATCGAGATAACTGCTCAACGTAATTCAACTAATTCCACAACAGGTTTAATAAGTCGCAACATTATAGAAATAGACAGTGGCGTTAAAAATATTACAGGAGTCGACGTTATCGCAAACGGTTATATACATATGAACAAGAACACTACTAATCTTATAGCCGAAAACATAACAGTTGGTGGCAAGAATACTGGTGTTGGCAATTGTTCTATTGATGGCATTGGTAATTTACTTAAGCCTGGTTCATTTACACACGCCGGCCAGACCAAGACTAATATTGTCGTTGCCTACAATAACTGTATCAGCCCGCCTGGCAATACAAGCAACAGCAATTTCAACGTGCTTGCCAATCAGTCAAACATCACCAAAGTTTCTTCAACAAACATCCCGTGGTCGCAATATATGGATAATTCTTACAAAGATGCTGGTAGCTGCAGTGATTGGACGACTGGCTCGTCGCCGCGGAATATTCCCGCCTCAGGTAATAATAAGAAAACTCACTATCCAGATAGTGGCAGTAATGTCAGCACTGCTTGCGGGTCGAATGGCGACTTATCGCTTGGAAGTAGTCAATACAATATTAAAGACCATGTGCATATCCGCGCTAACCTGTGTGTCAGTTCAGCTTGCTCTCCTACCTTTTATAATCCGGACCAGGGAGCTGTTGGTATTAAATTCGTTTTTGTTGAGGGAACGGTTAATTTTGATAGGTTAACAACTGCTGCTGGCAGCGGGCTAATTGTGTTTGTAGTCTATGGTTCTGATCCAGCAGCAAAAGCTGCTGTTTGTCCCCTTGGCGGTGCTGTCTACGTAGGAAATGGTGGAACATCAAATGCGCCAGCTGCCTATCTGCTTGCCAATAATGGTCTGTGCCTTGATAAAACAAAATGGGCTGTTTCTCCAGCATTAGGTGGTGTATCGGGTAAAAATATTTATATAGCGACCAATCCTGGCACGCCGTTTGATTTAAAGCTTGATCCAAGCTTTCCGGTAAGTTCAATACCAATCAATTTGTCTTGGCGAGCAGTTCGTTACCGCCGTCTTTAGACTGGCTAACACCTATGAAATATGATAAAGTGACGTTTGAAGCCATTATGCTTTGATGGGCAGCATGAATAACAGATACTTCTACAAAGATAAACCGATTTTTGGCCTTGACATTGGTTACCGCAGTGTCAAGATAATGCAAATTGGTCAATCCAAGGAACGTCAGCGTGTAACTGGTTATGGTTTCGCTGAATTTGACGCGACGGCCATTGAATATGGTACGATTGTTGATTTTGAAGTGATTGCTAAAGCACTCCATGACTTATTTGAAAAGGACATAGTCGGTGCCATTACAACTCGGCGCGTAGCTTTCGCTGTGCCCGCCGTTTATAGCTTTAATCGCAATATGACATTGCCCAAATTAGAGACTAAGGATCTGGCTGAGGCTGTTCGTTTGGAGGCCGAACAGTATATACCTGCGCCGATAGACCAACTTTATACCGATTTTCAAATTACTTCCAAGAACGATAAAGAAATTAGCTTGCTCATGTCAGCAGTTCCAAAAAAGCTAATTGATTCGTACCTACAGCTAAGTAAAATTCTGGGCCTGGAAATTATCGCTATGGAAACAAGCATCAGTGCCGCCAGCCGTCTCTTCGTACAAGCTGAGCGTAGTGATATTCCGACCGTTTTAATTGACTTTGGCTCAATCTCGGCTGATATAACTATTTACCATAAAGCTTTAGCTGTAACAGGCACCGTTCCATGCGGCGGCGATAATTTTACGGATCTTATTGCCCAAAAACTAAAGGTTACCAAGGACGAAGCACAACTTATTAAAACAAAGTACGGACTAAGCAGCAGCAAAAAACAGTCGCAAATCGAAACTGCACTTGCTCCACTACTCAGCCAACTCATAAAAGAGATACGCCGAATGATTCGCTATTATGAAGAACGATCCGAGACCAAAAGCAAGATTGGGCAAATAGTTACTATGGGTGGTGGTGCCAACATGCCGGGGCTGAGTGAATTTATGACCAGTAGTTTGCGTTTGCCAGTACGAATGTGCGATCCTTGGCATAATCTAGACTTTAATGGTTTGCAGCCGCCGAGTTCTACCGAAAAAACAATGTACGTCACGGTAGCCGGTTTAGCTCTGTTGCAACCGAGGGAGACGTTTGCATGATTTTTAATGCTTTACCTATTCTTCAAAGACGGTTAGGAGCTGTGGCCTCATGATCAATCTGATGCCAACCAATATCAAACAAGACACGCTTTACGGCCGGCGTAATACTAAGTTACTGCGCTGGTCCTTCGCTATTTTTGGCGCTATTGTAGGTATCGCAATAATTGTAGGGGTCGGTACGTTGTATCTAAAACGCTCAACCGATAATTATGCATCTCAGCTGGCAGGTACCACTACCCAGCTTAAGCATCAAAAACTTGATGAAACTCAGAAGCGCGTAACTGATATTAGTGGTAGCCTTAAGTTGGTAGTGCAAGTATTGTCACGTGAAGTATTGTTTTCTAAGTTAGTCCAACAAATCGGCGCTGCCATGCCCGAAAATACCGTACTTACAAACCTTCAAATTAACAAATTGCAAGGCGGCATTGATTTGAGCGCCCAAGCTGTCGACTATAAGACCGCGTCTCAGATTCAGGTTAATCTCCAAGATCCAAACAATAAAATTTTTGCTAAAGCTGACATCTTGAGTATTACCTGCAGTGGTAATGGCACGGGTACTCTCAATAGTAAATATCCGTGCCTTGTGCGAATACGCGCCCTTTTTGCTAACAACAATCCGTTTTTGTTTATCCATAGCGGGGGCAAATCATGAACAGTAAGCGCGCCTTCTACCTTATGATAGGAATTGTTGCTCTACTAGGTTGTTTGATGATTGGTAGCGTGGTCATTGGCAATTCTATTCTGCAGAAGCAAGCCGCCAAGTTGGATGATTTGAAACTGCAAAACCGTGTACTCGATGAGGAACAGACCTCTCTTGGGCAGGCCAATAAAGATATCCAGAAATATGCTGACCTTGAGAAAATCGCCAAAACAATCGTGCCTCAGGATAAAGATCAAGCCGAAGCAGTTCGACAAATTGTCAGCCTTGCTAATACAAACAACATTACTCTAAAGGCTATCAGCTTTCCCACCTCGACACTTGGCCAATCGACTGTTATACCCAAAACTGCAACAGGATCAACTCCTCAAATAACCAAAACGCCTTCTTTGACCCAAGTCAAACCGGTTGAAGGAATTCCTGGCGTTTATAGTATGGATATAATTGTGCAATCAGATGATACTACACCGGCCCCCTATCGAAATTTTTTAAACTTCTTGCAAGGACTTGAGAACAATCGTAGAACTGCACAAGTTACTAATATTACTATCCAACCCAGTAACACAAAGCCGGACGCTTTAAGTTTTACTGTTACATTAAGTCTGTATATAAAACCATGAAAAATATTGACTTTAAAACTATTCCTGCAAAATTTAAGCACCTCATCCAAAAAGTGCGTCCTTATGTTGTTCTATTATTTTTTGTGACCATCGCCATTTTGTTCAGCTTCTTAGTTTTTCGCATTAATACGCTCGCTAATAAAGAACCGAGTGATGATGCTGTTCAAGAAAAACTTAAGACTGTACAGCGACCAAAAATCGATAAAGATGCAATAGCTAAAATTCAACAGCTGCAAGACAACAGTAGTAATGTCCAAGCACTTTTCAAACAAGCTCGTGACAATCCGTTTCAAGAATAAGATGTAGAATCGTCGGAAGCTGGAGTTGGTGGCGATGCTTCTGTCGACGTAGGCGGCATATTCAATCTTGCATTCTCGCGCATTGCTTGGGATGGGTCAGATTCGACATAACGTTGCCGCGCGTCAAGTAAAATCTTGCAATGATAATTAGGTTTTGGGCAGTATGAAAATATAAAATTATTCTGTTCGCCGGCCGTTTCAATTACCATTTTGCCATAATTGAGCACGGTTGAAAAAACGCCGTGCTGAAAAGACGAGACATCCTCAATATTAGCCATTGATAGTTCCGAAACTTGACGTGTAAATAAGCCTTTTTGCAACACTTGCGTAACGTTTTTGTCGGTAATTATCATATAACTACGCTGGTATATAATGCTCGCTAGGAAAAGCACCAACAAAGTTATGCCAACGGCTAATAAAGTAATTGTGCCCAAAATAGTGTGCAACAATGAACTATTTTCTTCAGTTACAAATTGCGGCAAAAGCAAATACATAAGGCCAAGCGCAATTGAAAGACCTACAATCGTTTGAATATATAGAATGATTATGCCAAATGGGTGTTTGTGTATTTCAGTCACTTTGGTTTCACCATCACCTACACTCTCTATCGAGCCATAGGGGTTGTCGTCAGTCGAAGTCGGTGGATTCATAGTAAGCTTATTATATCTTAAAAACTTTAGAGTAAATTACGTTGGGCTTGCTTTGGTTTTTTTCCTAAGTGTTTGTAGGCTTTGGTGGTTACTTTTCGGCCCCGCGGCGTTCGCTCTAAAAGGCCAATCTGAATCAAGTATGGTTCAAAATAATCTTCAATTGTGGAACGTTCGTCAGCCAGCATCGCTGCCAGTGTCTCAACGCCGACTGGTCCGCCCTGATGGTTATCGATAATAGCTGCTAAAAGACGCCGGTCGACATTATCCAAGCCAAGCTCATCTATCTGCAACATTTCCAGCGCAGCTAATGTTCTTGTCTCATCAATAATGCCATCGCCGTTGACATCCGCATAATCGCGTACTCGCTTGAGCATGCGATTAGCAATCCGCGGCGTTAATCTTGAGCGTTGCGCAATAAGCGTAACACTTTTGGGGTTCGCCTTGGCTTTTAAAATTTTAGCGGAACGTTTTATGATATCTTCTATTTCCGGCAAAGCGTAAAAATCCAAACGATAAATATGGCCAAAGCGGTCTCTGAGCGGGGCGGCAATGGCGCCGGCCCGCGTCGTTGCGCCAATAAGAGTGAACTTTGGGACATCCAGGCGTAAACTTTTAGCACTTGGTCCTTTGCCAAGCATAATATCAATAGCGAAGTCTTCCATAGCGCTATAAAGCACTTCTTCAACACTGCGGTTCAAGCGGTGTATCTCGTCGATGAACAACACGTCGCCATCTTGTAGATTGGTCAGTAAACTAGCAAGGTCAGCCGCTCGATTAATCGCCGGCCCACTGGTGACCCGCAAATTAGCATTCATTTCTCTTGCTATAACGTTCCCAAGTGTGGTCTTTCCTAGTCCAGGCGGCCCATGCAAAAGAATATGTTCTAGTGGTTCATCGCGCTTTTTTGAAGCTTTAATAGCCAGCATTAAATTTTGCTTAATTCGATTTTGCCCAATGTAGCCACTAAAATCATGCGGTCTTAGGGTCTGTTCTAATTCTTTTTCCTGACTATCAATCGGCTCATCGGCTGGATTCGTAATACGCTCGATCATGCTTTTACCTTAAGCGCTTGTCTGACGCGTTCTTTGGTGGATATTTTTTCATCAATACCTTGTAGGGCAAGTAGAGCATCGTTGGCATTGTAGCCCAATGCTATCAACGCCTGTACTGCTTCGTCCTGTTTAGCGCCAGCAGTGCTTTTTAACAGGGCGGATATATCATCATTACCACTAAGGCCAACTTTGTCCTTAAGATCAACTACCGCCCGTTCAGCAACACGTTTTCCTACACCGGGCGCCGCTTGCAACAGCTTAGTATCGCCATTCGCAATAGCAGACCGTACTTCATCAAGTGAGCCAATACTTAACATGTTAAGTGCCATGCGCGGGCCAACACCATTTACATCCAAAAGTAATTCAAATAGTAACTTGGTCTCAACTTCGCAAAAACCAAAAAGATCATGCATATTTTCGCGAATATGTTCGTAGACGTACAGTTTTGCTATGTCCCCAATCTTTAAAAAGCCGTAATCTTCAGCTGTACAATAAAAGCCATAGCCAACGCCGTGCGCCTCAACAACAACTAAACCCTGAAGCTTTTCATTAACCTTACCACTGATGGTTGCAATCATTAGTTTCTATTATCTCACATCGACATACTGTGAGTAATAGCGCAAGCCAACGCGTCGGCGCAGTCATCTGGTTTTGGTACTTCTTTAAGTCCCAGCGCAATTTTTACCATTTCTTGGATTTGTTTTTTATCAGCGCGACCATAGCCTGTCAATGCTTGCTTAATCTGTAGCGGCGTATACTCAAATATTTCCAGTCCGGCTTGTTTGCCGCACAGGAGGACAACACCGCGGGCTTGAGCAACTGTCATAGCGGTAGTCACGTTCTGGGCAAAGAATAGTTTCTCCACTGCCATCTGCTGTGGCTTGCTGCTCGTAATGATATCAGTTAATTCATCAAAAATAGTTTGCAGGCGAACGGCATCGTCTTCCTTGACTGGTGTACGAATTACTCCAGCGTCAACCAGCCGCGGTTTTTGATTAGTATCAACTTCAATAACCCCAAAACCAAGGATGCCTGTGCCCGGATCAATGCCTAAAATTCTCATGGAAGTTTCATATAATTAAATTTATCTAATCCATGCTTCAAGTTCATGTAAGATTTACCGGCAAGTTGTCCACCGAGTATGAATTTTTGTTGGGTGACATCAACTAAACAGCAATCTGGGGTTTGAAATTTATCGCGTTGTTGTTCATTGTCGAATTCAAAATCTATTAATACCAATCCTGCTAGGTCTTCGAGAAATACATCAACTTCCGCATTATAGCCATTTATAATTACTGCAAATCTGTTTTTTGTGACACTGCGCTTACTTGCTACGCGCAAAGCTAGAAACTCGTCGCGGCTTAGTTCTATAGTGTCTTCTATATGTGTAGAATAGTCCCCTTTCCTGGCTGGAGACTTTTTGGTCAACTCATAACTATTACCTTTTTGTCTAAGCCTTAAGATTGGAAAATCTGAATTCTCAGGAATATATATATCGATTGTCTTTTGAGGTTGCGTTTTTATAATCTCTTTCGGGATTTCACGAGCTAAGAATGTCAGCTCAAGTTCTCGGCTTTTCAACTTAGCAAATCCTCGGGAATATCAAAATTAGTATGTGTAGTCGTCACATCGTCCAGCTCTTCGAGCGCTTCCATCAGACGAATGATTTTTCCAGCTGTTTCTTTATCTTTTATGACAACTGTATTTTTTGGCACATAGGCAATATCAGCCTCTGCAATCTCCAAACCGGCCGTTTGTAAGTTGTCTCTTAGCTTAGCTAATTGCTTTGGCTCACTGAAAACAATCGATTCCTCGCCTTCATCTTGCACATCATCGGCTCCAGCCTCGATAGCGGCTTCTAGCACCTCTTCTCCAGCTTGCTTTACTCGCACCTGGCCTTTGCGCTCAAACTGGAAAGCTACAGCACCTTTTTCAGCCAACCGGCCGCCGTGCTTTGAAAAAGCTAGTCGAACCTCAGGCAAGGTACGATTAATATTATCAGTTGCACACTCCACTAAAATAGCCACACTACCGGGGCCATAACCCTCGTACATAACTTCTTGTATTTGATCACCGCCCAACTTGCCGCTACCTCGATCAATCGAGCGTTGTATGTTGACTATCGGCATATTAGCGGCCTTGGCCTTATCGATCGCCAGGCGAAGACTAAAATTCATCTCCGGATCAGTCCCGCTGCGGGCAGCTATTGCAATTGCGTTACCGAGCTTTGTAAATATAGCACCGCGAGCGGCGTCCTTAACGCCTTTTTGCCGTTTTATGGTTGACCACTTACTGTGCCCGCTCATCGTATCATTATCTCAAACTATGGTTATTTGGGGTAATTACTTGCCCCCGCCGCAAAACCTGAGCGCAGTAGTCGGTAATCGGATTATGGAGCTTCAAGTTTTTGAGGCGGGGTATCATTTTTAGAGATTTTATGCCAGAGCACGACGCAGATTAACACTACCGCCCCATAGAGGAGCATCATGTCTGGCAAGCGAAGAGACTTAGCCACTAAAGCATGGGGGATTTGACTAAGCAAAGTAACGAGGTCAAGCATATAGGTCAAGATCAACCGTGCTGGCAAAGCCAACCAGCCAGCTAAGGCAGGCACCAACATACCAGCCAAGCCAGCAATAACTGAAACCAGCATGGCAAACGGCACTAACGGCACGATTAACAAGTTAGCAGCCAAGCCAATAACCGAGATTTGTCCAAATATATACATAATGAGCGGGGCGGTCATTAATTGGGCTGAAAAGCTTTCAAGCAACACCATAGTCAACGGCCGTGGTTCTTTTTTGCGAAAGAGTCGTTTAGAAAGCAGGGGCGCTACCACCAGTACGCCAAAGAAAGCCAGAAATGAAAGATACCAGCCAATGTCGGACCATAAATAAAACGGATTTAACCCTGCCGTAATAGCTGCGGCCATGGCAATAAGTAATATCGGCCTTATGCTGCGGCCGTAGTACCAGGCAACCAAGCTAAGCACGCTTACCAGCGCAGCTCTTACGATTGATGCACTAAAACCGGTTACCATTAAAAACAATCCGATTAATAAAAGTGAAAAGAAGGCGCTTTGGTACTTAGACCTTTTACCAAGGACGCGGCGCATAGCTATGACAATAATTGTTAGGTTATAGCCTGATACTGCCACGATATGAGTAAGTCCAACCATTGATAGACGATTGCTGACATCTTGGGGCAACGTACTTCTTTGACCAATCAGAAGACCGATTGCGAAGGAAGCTAACGGCTCGGGCAAAGCCGATTCCATACCAGAATTGAAGCGGCGGCGCAACGTATCAATGCGAGAAGCACTTCTTGCGGTTACTGATATATCAGCAAAGCTAATGCTGGCCTGTCGGCTGCCCCGTGTTTTAAATAACTTACCTTCCACATCTACGCTATCTCCCCTATAAACCATATTAGTGCCGAACCCGGCGACTTTTATCTTCCCTCTAAGTTCAGCTTCTACCGGTTTGATAACTTTAGCACTGACTACGTCAAAAGTAAGCTGGGTTTTATCCCCATATACTGCGTCCGTGTCTGCAACAGCACGGATTACAACTTTTTGATTATTTAATGATTGATAAGGCAGCAGTTGTTGCATAACAATTGATCCTCGCCACCAGCCAAAACTAAATGCAAAAAGAGCTATTGTAATCGGCAACAAACGTTTCTGACGAAATAAGGCTAGGTTTAATATAAGCGTCAGCCACACCCAGTTACTATCAAGGCTCAGAAGTCTAGCAACCCCTAGGCCAGCCAAAAAAGCTATCAGTCCTACGGCAATAATGGTGGTTCGCCGCAACTTTTTCATACTTCTGCTTATAGCACTGTGGCTTTCTATAAACAAAAGCATAAAAATAGTGTTGCATTGCTGTAATGCTTATGCTAACCTCTATAGCAATGCATAAATATAAGGATCTCTATGCTTGAAAAAGCGGGAGCTTTTTTTATAAGGAACAGCCCTACGGGGCTGTTTTTTTATGCATCAAATTTACAAAAAATAAGGAGGTAACAGTGGTAAACAATTATAAAGGCATCGACGACAGCCTAGCATTTAGCAATGTCGTCAATAAACTACGAAGCTTCTGTCTCGCAAAAGGCTTCGTGGAGGTCAGCACTCAGGACCGCCTAAGTATCCTAGCGGCCTGCGAAGATCCGGAAACGGTGGCTACCTATCAATATAACGGCGAAGTATGGCCGTTACCTCAAACTGGCCAGATGTGGCTGGAATATGAGTTGCTCACTCGGCCAGACATTCCGGGCGTGTTCTGCGTCAGCACAAGTTACCGCAATGAGCCACAACCAGTACCAGGCCGGCATAAACTTATCTTTCCGATGTTCGAATTCGAACTCAAAGGAGGCATTGGGGAGCTACAGCAATTCGAGAACGAGTTACTCAGCTATCTCGGCTTCGGCAGCACTAAGCAATATCACTATAAAAAATACAATGACTTAAAACGCTTCTACCAGACACATGAACTGACCTATCACCACGAAAACAAGATGCTAGGTGACTTTGGCCCAGTGGTCTTCTGTAAGGAGTTTCCGGTTTATACTTCGCCATTCTGGAACATGAAAAAGAAAGGGGTCAAACATGCCCATAAAATCGATGTAATCCTCTACGGGAACGAGACCATCGGCAGTGCTGAACGTAGTACCGACAAGGAAGAAATGGCCAAATCTTTCACGACCATCAGTGGGGGAATGTACGCCAAAAAACTGTTTGACCTGTTCGGTAAAAAACGGGTCAGGCGTGAACTGGAGGAGTTTTTAGAGCTTAGCTTCTTTCCACGCTCAGGCGGTGGAATTGGGTTAACGCGGCTAATTAATGCTATGCAGAAAGGAGGAATCATGAACATCAATAATAACAATAATTAGTCCTTAACTAGACGCAGAAAGCTCCTTCCACAGTTAGGAGTTTTCTGTTTGCAGATAGGTTATCATACTTAATTACTAAGCTTAACCCTTAATTGCTCAATTAGATATTTATGAAAGTCTGTCATGAATGGATTCCAAAGCATATATGGTCTTTTATGCTTGACGATTATATCAACAATGTCCTCGGGTTCAACCTCTGCAAAGTGTTTCATGCGCCAGATGGTCACTTCGGCCGGAGTTAAATAGTCTATTATGTCAGGCGTAATCTTATCTATTGCCTTAGCAAACTGAGCTGTCTTGCTGGTCTTGGTTTCTACCTCATCATAAAGTTCATGATAAGAGCTATCCAGCAGCTTTAGTGCTGCCGCTCGTTCAGGATCTTTGGCTGCAGTTTTCTTGGTAAAAGTAATAATGTCTCCTGTTTCCAGTTCACCTATGTCGTGAATTGCCAACATAGTTAAGGCCCTGCCTAAATCCACTTCAGGATCATCAATATAAGGATAAAGTGCTGTTGCTATTACAGGCAGGGAGCCAACGTGCTCCATGAGAGCTTCACGGATAACGGCATCGTCGGGATTGTATTCATAATCTTTAAATTTTTCCTGGACTATCTTCAGTAAATAAGGCTGCGTAGTTGCCCGACGCTCTAAGGAATATTTTTCAAACAAAAATTCAATTTTCTTAAGAATTTCGGGCATTCGAGGAGTTACAGACATATCGGAAGTATAACAAAGAACCATGGTTGCAATTGCCATAACAGAGGTAATCAAGTATAATCACCCTGTTCTAAAACTGATGCGGGCCCATAGCTCAGTTGGTAGAGCAGCGGCCTTTTAAGCCGCGTGTCGCGAGTTCGAGCCTCGCTGGGCCCTCCATATATTTACCTCGCTACGGTTCATGGTACACTGAAATAAATTAATCAGAGGATTATTATGGCAAAGGCTCATTCATCGAGCGATAAATCGTCTAATATGCCCAGTACGTGGCCAGGCGCTTTCAATGTGTACAAATATTCCAAACAAGCTGTAATGACAAACCTGCAGACATTGTTGCTGCTGGCAATTCTTGATATAACCGTCGGTGGCGGATTCGGCCTTATTTTTAAGGGGACGGGCAGCTTGTTTAACTTTATACTAGGCGGACTGTTTGCAAGTGCTTCAATTCTGGCCTACCTGGCTAGCATCAAAGGGGAAACAATCTCGATTAAAGAGGCGCTGTCTAAGGCCCTGGATTTCTGGCTTAGAATGTTGGGCCTTTACGTTGTAATCGCCCTTAGTTTAGTTGGCAGTCTTTTACTTTTCATCGTGCCGTTCTTTTTTGTCTTGCCACGACTAATACTGGCAAATTACTTTTTGATTGACCGTGACATGGGTGTTATGGAGGCATATAAAGCTAGTTGGCATGCCGCCAAGGGTCACTCCTCCAAAGTCTGGGGTGTGATTGGCGCTAATATCGCCATGGCCCTGCTGATGATAACAATTATTGGCATTCCGTTTGCAGTCTATTTCTTGTTTATGTATAGCGCGGCTTTGGCGCTTCTTTACAAACACATAGCCGGTCAGCACCGCGCTGCTGCCAAAGCTAATTAGTGCTTTTTGCCGTGATGGCTCTTTTGGGTAGTCAACCAAGCCACTACTAAACTGGTTACGGCTGCTCCAGCAATAATCAGGTCCTGAGTATTTTTAATCATAGGACCGAAGGGCGAGCTATATACCGAGGCCTGAAAACTAAGGGAAAGCAGTGGCAGAGTCAGTAGCGCCAACACGGCACCAGTCGCAATAATTGGAATGAAGTGCAGCACTGCCCGGAACTTGCTAAGACTATGCATACCGAAAAGTAGTGTCAGTACGACTGGAGCAAATAAAAGAGCCAGCTTGGCAAACAACGGCGTCTGGAAGTTCTTATAGAAAGACTGCGCAAGCGTGCCTGCGTCTTCGCCAAGATAACGCACCAATAGATCACCAACTGCGACGCTGGTAAAAAGGATGATACTGTTAACGCGCCATAAAATTGCCAAAATTGCCGGTACAACTGCAATTGCGCCAAGTACTACAAGCGGAAGCATGTTCATATGATAACTAAAAGCTTATGCTATCGCCAGTTTGGGTATGCAGTTGTTCCAAGTCTTGAGCATTCACTTCAAGCACGTATCTGGCTTGAACCGGCGGGCAAAAACTATTTGGATATGACAATGGTGATACGTTTGATTCAATGTAAACGATCTTCTTATCACTATCAAGCCAGGCAATATCTAACGGAAAGTGCATGTTCTTCATCCAGAAACACTGCACGCCACTGTCGCTAAAACGAAAAAGCATTCCTCGATTATTGGCTAGGTGTAGCTGCCCGCCTAGTCCTTTTTCTTGTTGCGAAGGTGTATCGGCATAGCTAACGCGAAAGGTATGTCCACCAATACTCAGAGAATGTGAGGACTGGTAAGAAATAAGCAATAAAACCAAGCCAGCTAAAGCTAGAAAGCAAACTATTAACAGTATCTGGGTCGCTTTACGCACCAACGCGATCGCGTTTTTGCTGTTTGCTTTTGGCAGTTTGTTCGACATGTTCAATAATTTTAGCAGCAACGTTGCGGTCAGTAACCTTTTCGATGCCGAAGCCTGGGCTGGCATTAACTTCCAATACCAGAGGACCGCGGTTGGAGCGCATCATGTCGACCCCACAAATAGGCAAGCCGATGGCTTTTGCTGCTCTTTGAGCGGTTTTACGTTCTTCATCAGTCAGTTTAATGAGCTTACCTTCGCCGCCCTGATGTAAATTGGAACGAAAATCATCATCAAGACTCTGGCGCTGCATGCTGGCAACGACCTTGCCGCCAACCACAAAGACTCTGATATCGCTACCAGCTGATTCTTCAATGAATTCTTGTACTAAGAAGTTTACGCCTTCAACGTAGAATGCCTGCATTACAGCTTGAGCAGCTTTACGAGTTTCAGCCAGTACCACACCATTACCATGGGTCCCGCGGGCTACCTTTATAATAAGGGGGACGCCGCCAGCCTGATCAATAAGGTCCTCTACCTCGGCGGTTTCACGACTAAAAACAGTTTTTGGAATATCTACCCCTGCCCTTGCTAATAACTGAGTGCTACGCAGTTTGTCACGTGAACGGGTAATAGCAATCGAACTACTGGTCGTAAAGACGCCCTGCATCTCAAATTGACGTACCACGGCGGTGCCGTATTTAGTCAGGTTTGTAGCAATACGCGGGATAATGACGTCTATGTCTCCAATCTCCTCACCCTCATAACGAACAATCGGATTATTGCGCTCTAAAGTTACATAACATTTTGCATAGTTAATAACACGCACTTCGTGGCCGCGCGCTTCGGCTTCTTCTTTCAATCGACGAGTCGAGTAGTTACCCGGTCCTTTAGATAAGATAGCTATCTTCATAATCTTCTTCCTTACACTGGCTTACGATACTGGCTGCGTTTCCGAGCGTCAACTACAAAATGGTTGTTGCGCAGGAAGCGCCGCCCAATCAGAACTGACAGCTTCATTTCACTTCTGTCAGCTAAGCTGAGTAATATTTGATAAAGTTTGCCGGCAATGACGATGTCAGTTGTAATAAAGTAGCGATTTTCACCCTTGCCGATGGAGCCCTTAACATTCTTGACTACATATTGTTGAGAAGTTACCGTCTTTTGCGGGTTATCGAATGGTGAAAATTTCAGAACTTTACCACTAGGTCTTTTAATTTCTTCAATTTTCGTACAGTGCAGCGCCCCCGTGTAAGCACCGGTATCAATTTTAGCGCGTACGTCGTGCATACCAAAGTCCGGGAAACTTACCCGCTCGAATACACCAATGACGGTTGGTTCTTGCTTTGCTGCCATAATTGTAAACTCTTTACGATTTGTAAAGTTGCGCAACTATACCACAATGCATGATTTTAAGCAATGCTCTAATGGTGGGCGTTGGCAACCCGCAGATAGACTAACACAATACAGGCTGCAATGATGGCAACTATTACTAATAACATCGGTATAAAACCGTTCTGATTGGTTTGCTTCACTTATGTCAATTATATAGCTTAAGCTTCGGTCGAACCAGTATAAAAAATACTAGACAAACTATTTTTAAAATGATATAATATACATGTTTATCAGTTATAGACGGGGTTACACTGTGAAGTTTAAACTTAGCATACTATTATTAGCATTCATGAGTCCGATTTTGTTCGTTTCTCCTGCACTTGCTAGGGATTCATCTTATCCAGTCGCGCCTGGTGGTTCTTGCAATAGATATCATGGTTTCACTGGATCGGTCCAGGGGAATGCCAGCGTCAAAACCATCGGCAAGGTTGGGCCTAAAACGACCTATCAAGTAAAGGTTGAGGGCAGTGGTCTAACACCAGGAAAGACTTTTCAGGTTTGGTTTGGTGATTTATATCTAAATAAAAGTGGCCGTATAATCGGCTGTGGCGCCTTGCAAGCCGGTAATGTCAAAGCCGATAAAAATGGTCGTTTTCACGCTGAAGGTAAAGTTACCGAAAGTACCAATTTTCTGCCAAAACAAATCTTTATAGTTACCAGCTTCAATGGAACTGGATTAGTTAGCGGTTTGCTTTATCTATAAAGATATCAAACTTATTTAAATAACTTAGGAATCAACATATCAACTGTCGTCGTTTTGTCGGCAGTAATCGAGACGTTTCTTGTTTGCTTTACAAAGCCCCCGAGATTGTAAGTAACTGTATATGTACCCGCCGGTATGTCGTTAAAGACATAGAAACCATCTGGCTTCACTGGCTTAGCAGTTTCTATAGTACCGTCAGTTAAAGTGAATGACACAACTGGTCGAAGTCCTACATACGAGTGTTCATCGAGTAACGCGCCTACCATGTTTCCGGTGTTAGCAGTTTGAGAATCTGTCGTGACACTCAGCGATTCTTTTGCTGAGGTTTTAAGCGATGTATCTACTGCACGGATTTGATAGGTGTGCCTACTTCCGGCTACGAGATCTGTGTCAACGAACGATGTTCCCATCTGCCTTATAGACACCCATCTATCGTCTTTAAAGACATCGTAGCCTTCAATGCCTCTGTCATCAGTACTTTCGCTCCATGTTAGTTTGACTTGCTGCGGTGTTATTTTTGTTATCTTAAAGTTGGCTGGCAGGCTTGGAAGGGCCTTGTCATTAAAACCATCACCTCCTGATCCAACATACCCAGTGGTAACCTGTTTGGTATTTGACAGCGGTGAATAGTTACGGGCCGCATCAAAAGCCACTATCTGATAGTTATAAACAGAGTTGGTACTCCGGTCACCATCAAATGATGTGGCAGTGCTGCCAAATTGTGCAATCGGTATATTGTTCTCGAGTACATAATAACCATCGACGCCTATGTCATCAGTTGAAGCAGTCCACGCCAAGTGCACATGTGTGAGGCTAGTCATTTTCGCGTCAGTTAAAGTCGGGGCCAATGGCACTGAACAATCGATATTACAGCTGTGCACCTTTATTTGTTGTGTACCTGGGGCATTCCCAGCTGCATCATAGGCAGCAACCATAATAATATGGTCGCCATTGTCGTTGCCAGTCGTAACCCATTTAAAACTATAGCTGGATGCACCACCTTGTTTGATTGATTTTTTTTGCCCATCTACATAGAATTCAACTTTTGTAACTGCTTTGTTGTCACTCGCAGTTGCAGTTGTGAAGAGGGTGCCTTTTACGGTTTGATTTGCGGTTGGCGCGGAAACCGTCACTGTGGGCGACTGATTATCTGAAGCCGTGCCAGTGGTTGTTATTACTGCTGCCTGAGTAAGCGTAATATCAGAGACATTATCGTTGTTGTCAACGCCTAAAACTACATATTTGTGTGTTGTTCCTGGCTGCAAGCCACCATCGTAATACGTGCCATTGCCCGGATTTTGCGTGCCAACTTCAATACCGTCACGGATTATTTTTATGCTCTTCAAACCTACATTGTCGACGGGATCTGTCCATGCCAATGAAATAGAAGAGTTAGTTGGTTGACCGCCAGCACGTATATTGCTAGCGGGGCCAGGTCTTTGGACGTCCGTAGAAACTGTCGCGGGTAATGACGTACCTGATTCATTAGCCTCGTAGTATGGTCTCCATGTATCAACCGCAGAAACTGAATACTTTACAGCTTGGTCTAAAGGCGGAACTATATCCGTATAAGTCAAATTTTTTGTCTCACCAATTTTCACAAACCCCGGGTCTCGATAGATGTTGTAGTGATCAATCCCTACATTGTCAGTTGCTGCATCCCAGGTTAAATAACTTGACCTCGTTGTTACATTAAAGTGGGCTTTAAGGTTAGCGGGTCGTGTAGGATATACATTGTCGGCGGTTGTGGCGGGATTGGGGCTTATATAGTTGGATTGAGCAGATTTATTGCCAGCCTTATCAACTGCCATAACATACACAGTGTAATTGGTGTAAACACGTAATTTTGTGGCAACAAATGAAAGATTGGTAACACCGGCTGGTGCGGGGGCCTGGAACACTGTTCCATAAGAACCATCCTGCGTGTAGTTATTCTCAAAATGTACTTCGTAATGGTCAACACCTGATTCGGTGTCGGTTGAAGCCTGCCAGTAAATTGTGACCGTAGTCGGTGTTGGGTTACCAGAGGTTGCGTTTTGGGGGGCTGAAGGTGGTGTCGTATCGGCAGTTAACGCGAAAGATATTATGAGAGCAAATGCACCCACGAACCCGAATATTACAATAAACAGTACTAAACGGCCATGTGATTTAACTACTCTAGGAAGTTTAATGCGTAACATATGTTTTATTTTCTTGATTTTGTGCACGCCAATATATCTCAATGTTCACACTTATAATGAAGCTGCGAAATGCTTATGTCAATAAGGGTAGGGCCGGAGCGACTAGAAAGTTATCTCTAGGCGAACTTATCGTCATACATGCGTTGATCGGCCGCCTTAAGAGCAACGCCAAGATCCTGGCTAGAATCCCACAGAACAAGGCCTACACTTACAGCATCGGCATGTCCGGTTTCTTCTTCGACGCCATGATTGATGCGTTGTTTTAAATCAAGTCTTAATAGTTCTGCAAACTCAGGAGTAGACTGTGGCAAAAGAGCAATTGCGGCCGCAAACTCATCACCCCCCATTCGGCCAGTTACGTCGGTTGTTCGTAAATTAGTATTAATTTGTCCAGCTATGCTTCGTAAAAGAATATCGCCTTCGCTGTGATGATCGATACTTCCATCATTCACTGCTTTTAGATGATTAGCGTCAACATACAACACCGCCATCGGGTTTCCTTCTCTAATATTTCGACGCATATAACGAGTGGCGTCTTCTTCAAAGCGATCACGACGGCGCAAACCAGTAAGATCGTCATGAGCCGCTTTTTGGCGTTCAAGCTCTAGCTGAGCAAGCTCTAGCTTTAACTTAGCGTAATCTTCCCGCAACGCCTGATCAGCCCTTACCCTATAATCGGGTGAAGATTCTCTTTTAAATACAACCTGATCATGGATACCTGGTTCAGAATGGCCAGCTTCTGACATTCTACTATTTTAGCACATTTAGTCTGATTAAGCAATAGAACTATGTTCTGAAGGGGCGGCTTCGCGGCGGAGCTTGCTCAAATGAACGCAATAGTTCCTGTTGTTGTTTAGACAATTTGGTTGGGGTATCCACAATTACGGTTACTATATGTGCTCCACGAGAATCACTTCTAAGATGTGGCACACCGTGACCAGACAGCTTAAAGTCACTGCCACTTTGGGTGCCAGCTGGTACTTTCATGTTTATTGGTCCGTCAACAGTTTCCACTTCAATTTCTGTTCCAAGGGCAGCATCTATCATGCCAATGTGTTCCTGGCTCAGGATTAAATCGCCTTCGCGAGTAAATTTTTTGTGCGCTTTAACGCGCACGTTTACATATAAATCTCCCTTAACGCCATTAGCTATAGCTTCGCCGTGCTCACGCAATCGAATGGTAGCGCCATCATCTACGCCAGCCGGTACTTTAAGTGTTACCTCCTGGTTTTTGCGCTGAGTTCCTTTACCGCGGCACACAGAACAGACTTTTTCAGGCACCTTACCAGTCCCATGACACTTTGGACAAACCGTGGCCTGCTGAATATTACCGAAAATAGTTCTTGTTACATTGACTACCTGCCCCGAGCCGCCACATTGATCGCATTGTTTTAACTCATACCCTGGTTCAACGGTACTCCCTTTACAGTGCTCACAGTTATCTTCAATATTAAGACGCAAACTGACTTCAGTGCCAAAAACGGCTTGCTCAAATGTAATTTCTATTTGTGTTTCAATGTCTCGGCCACGGCTTGACTGTTGTTGCGAACGACGTTGTCCACCGCCAAAAAAACTCTCGAATATATCGCCAAGACCTAGATCGCCAAAGTCAAAATTAATGTTCTGACCTTGGCCGCCAAACCCGGCAAAGGGATTACCATCACTAGCCGCACTGCTGCCTACGCCGGCATGGCCGAACTGGTCATAACGTTTGCGTTTCTCGGCGTCTTTAAGCACCTCATAGGCTTCGTTAACCTCTTTAAACTTGGTTTCATCGCCACCGTCTTTATCTGGATGGTACTGAATAGCCTTGGCTCGGAAGGATTTTTTAATTTCATCCGCACTGGCGCTTTTGCCGACTCCCAGCACTTCGTAGTAGTCACGTTTAGTCGCCATATTGCGTCCTCAGTGGTTCTATATGTCCTTCAAGAATACCTGCTTCCAGTTTTTGAAAGGTTAGTTCATAAGCAGTTTGAACCACGAAATGCGTGACATCATAACGACTACTCAAGCAGTGAAAAAGTTCATGCATATGTTGCGGATCATCTATTATCCCCGTGAACTCTTCCTCAGCCAATCGCCTAAGAAAAGGGTCTTGCGCAATAAAATGTAGATAGTTTACTTCACCGTCTGCTGTTTGCTGCGGGGACATATTTGGTCATTCCACCCTTAATACATTTCTATATACTGTATCGACATCCCAGATAGATACTTCGTGCCTCGCGACAACCACGCCAGCTACAGCTTGACAGAATTCTATTCCTACTCGCCCTTCGCCTAATTCGAGTTCTGTGGTACGTAGTCTTTGTAAGTCAGGATCGGCTGCAACTCTGTCAATTTGATCAGCACTTAAAGCCGGAGAATGTGCTACTGCAGGATGGACTGTATCAGATCCTTCACCTGGCATTATTTCTCATCCTTAGTATCAACTACTTCGCCTTCCATTGGTTCTTCTTTGTCGGTTTTGTTGTTATCTTTATCGCCTTCGGCCGGTTTTTCTTCGCCCGCCGGCGAGTTGCTTTGCTCATACATTTTAGCGCCAATTGGCATGATTTTGTCATTTAGTTCTTTACTGGCTGCTTCTAGAGCGTCCTTATCAGCCTTCTCATTACTAACAACTTTTTTTGCTGTTTCAACCGCCTCATCAATTGTCTTTACATCATCCTCACTCAACTTGTCTGTTTGCTCACTCTTCAGTTTCTCTGCTGAATAGACTGCAGTATCAAGTAGGTTCCTAGCATCAATGGCCTCACGTTTCTTCTTATCTTCATCGGCATGGGCTTCAGCATCTTTGGCCATCTTTTCAACATCGTCTTTAGATAGATTGCCGCTGTTTTGAATAGTTATGCTTTGTTCTTTGCCGGAGCCCTTATCTTTGGCGGTAACATTCAAGATGCCGTTAGCATCAATGTTGAAAGTAACCTCTACCTGTGGCACGCCGCGTGGTGCTGGCGGAATCCCATCCAGCACGAAACGGCCAAGTGACTTATTGTCCGTCACCATCTCTCGCTCGCCTTGTACAACATGAATTTCCACTTGAGGTTGATTGTCAGCGGCTGTTGAGAAAACTTCACTTTTGCTGCTAGGGATGGTTGTATTACGGGTAATCAACTTGGTTGCCACGCCCCCAAGCGTTTCAATACCCAGACTTAATGGTGTGACATCTAATAGCAACACGTCCTTGACATCACCTTGCAAAACACCGCCTTGAATAGCAGCACCAATAGCTACTACTTCATCCGGATTTACACCTTTCATAGGATCTTTGCCAAAAATTTTCTTCACTTTTTCCTGTACGGCCGGCATACGGGTCATGCCACCAACCAAAACAACGGCATCAATATCATTAGCTTTAAGCCCAGCATCTTTAAGCGCCTTATCGCATGGTTCGGCTGTCTTTTCAATTAGTGTGCTGACAAGATCTTCTAGCTTGGCACGGGTTAGTTTGTGCTCAAAGTGCTTCGGGCCGTCGGCATCAGCCGTTAAGAAAGGTAAGTTAATATTTATTTCAGTTGTACTGGAAAGTTCTATTTTGGCTTTCTCGGCTTCGTCACGCAAGCGCTGAGTAGCCGCTTTATCGTCAGCCAAGTCTATGCCGCTTTCTTTTTTGAACTCTTCACTTAAATAATTAACAATGACTCGATCAAAGTCGGCACCGCCTAGATGCGTATCGCCGTTAGTGCTTTTTACTTCAAAAACCCCATCGCCTAATTCCAAAATAGAAACATCGAAAGTACCGCCTCCAAGGTCAAAAACAGCTATTTTTTCATCCTTTTTATCGGCTTTATCAAGCCCATAAGCTAAGGCAGCCGCTGTTGGTTCATTAATGATTCGCTTGACTTCAAGCCCGGCGATTTTGCCAGCATCTTTGGTTGCTTGACGCTGACTATCGTCAAAATAGGCTGGCACTGTAATGACTGCTTCGGTTACTTTTTCACTTAAAAAGGCCTCGGCATCCGATTTCAGTTTGCCCAAAATCATGGCGCTGATTTCCTCCGGGCTGTATTCTTTGTCGCCCATTTTGACCTTCACGCCGCTGCCGCTTTTAACAATCTCGTAGCCCATTAATTTAAGGTCGCGCTGAACTTCTTTGTCTTCCCAGCGTCGCCCAATCAACCGCTTGACCTCGTAAATAGTGTTCTTGGAATTCGTCACTTGTTGACGGCGGGCAACCTGTCCAACCAGTCGCTCACCACCTTTGTTAACCGCCACCACGCTTGGCGTTGTACGCCCGCCTTCTGAGTTTGCGATAATTTCCGGTTTACCGGCTTGCATAACAGCCATGGCCGAGTTGGTAGTTCCTAAATCGATTCCTATAATTTTTGCCATAAATGCCTCCTTATTATCCTTCTGCTTGTTGCTCTTCGTCTATACCCGTTCTAATGTACTTCTGCGTGGGTGTTTCTACTGTATCACCTTGTATTTTTGGATCCGTTTCTCCTACAGGAGATACAGGAGTAAAGCCCTTTAAAAATGGTTCTTCTTCAAATCTACCGCTTTCAAGACCGCTCATTTCTTATGCTCCATTCTTACTTTAACCATTGCGTGACGAATGATTTCATCGCCAAGCCTAAACCCAGGTTGAAGTTCCTCGCAAACAACTTCAACCGGGCCATCGCCCTCTTCCATAGAGATGGCTTCATGTAGCCTGGGATCAAACTCTTCACCAACCGTTTTGATGCGCTCTACACCTAGCAGCTTTAGGCTTTGTTCAAATTGCGAGACAATCGCATTTACTCCCTTAACATATTCGTTTCTTGCAAGTTCTTTTGGCACATGCTTAAGTGCCCGCTCAAAGTTATCAATTACTGGCAAAAGTTCACGCACTACGCTGGCTTTTACTATGTTTTGTAGTCCGCCTATTTGCTCCTCAAATTGGCGGCGCAAGTTAACTGAATCTGCCCTTTCTCGTTGTAATGCTTCAGTTAGCTCGCTAACTTTTGTTGCTAATTCAGCGACTGAAGGTTTTTTAGTTTTATTCATTTCGTGTCTCCGGATTCAAAAAAGTAATTATATATACCTCCAACTGCAGCTAAGTATGTTTTACCAAGAAAACGAAACAAAGTATCAGTATCAACTACACCACCACGCTCACTAGTTAGTAGATAGTTGTGGTTAGGATTACTGTCTCCGGTTGGTATGGGCTCACTCATACAACACCTCCTCAAGCGCGTGGCCAGCTCGCTGTACGAGACTCATTACATCTCGATACTGCTGGCGGGTTGGTCCTAGTACGCCAATATAACTACGATCGGAGTAAGGGCTGCGGAAACGGCTAATAATAAGGCTGGCACCAGCTGAACGCCCGATTGGGTTCTCTGAACCAATATAGACGCTAAGGGGTTTATTAGGAGCTGCTTCGCGTAACCAGGGCTCCAGATTATCAAGCAAACTGGCCACTTGTTGCACTTGACCACCATTTATAAATTCTGGTTGACCAAACAAGTTTGACAGACCACTCATGTAAAGTTGGGGGCCAATTGTAGCTATACCGAGATTGTGCGTAAGTTCAACTAGAGTGTCTACGGCATTTCGGATAGTTCGCTCAGGTAAACCACCGCCTTCGACACGAGCGGTTAGAGCACGCGCTCCTCGCCCTTCATGCTGATCACTTTGACCTTCACTTAAACCATTAACGTAAAAACGATAGCCCTTATCGGTCGGAATACGGCCAGAACTAGTATGTGGTTGTGTGATGTAACCATGGCGTTCTAGTTCTACCATTTCGGCGCGAATGGTGGCTGAGGATACCTTAAAGGCCCTGGCTAAAAGAGAAGAGCCTACCGGGCTGGCTACTTCGGCATATTGCTCAACTATAGCTGCGAGAATTTTTCGCTGTCTTTCAGTCATAGCACTCATAACTTAATAGTGCTAGTGTACTACGCTGGCACTCTAGCGTCAAGAGTGCCAATTACTATGTTTTAGCTCTCAGGATATAAATCCGAGGTAGTCACTTGGAACATAGTAGCGCATCACGTTTAACTCAGAAAAAAGGCGATCAATTACCTCACGCCCATCTTCTCGGTTAAATAAGGCCGCTAGCTGAGTGATTTCTGGCTTAGCTTCATGACTTGTGAGTTCACACAGCTGCAGGTTCGTTTCTCCAATCAACCTGCTCGATTCTTCGGCTTTGGTAAAACTTCCGCCGTTATTAAAACTTAACCTGACTAATCTGGTGCTATCACCGTTAACAGGGTGTTGCACTAAAAAGCTAAATCCTGATGGCGTTTCAACGAAAGTTAGTCGTTCTATTACTCCTGTTCCGAGCGATACTTCGCTGCTAAGGATATCCCCTTCTATGGTCCGACATTGTGATAAAACACGCCCCGCTTGGGCTATAACATCAACACTCTCTTCAAAGCTAACTTCTTGAGGGTCCGCCATTGGCTCATCATTGCTGAAAAGTCTACGCAGAACCATAAGTAGACGGTGTTTTTTTACCCCGTCCTCAGTTGTTGGTGATTGCCTCTCAATATCGAATGTAGTCATAAGCTTTACCAACTTCCATTTATTGCACTACTAAACCCTAGAATATTCAAGTATTGTTTATTGCATGAAGAATTTTTATGGTTTTTATATCCTCACTTATATAATTACTCAATAAATGGATACTACAGACGCGCAAAAAATTATTGATTGGCTTGGCGGGGGCTCAATAAATATCTTCGGCTCACCATTTGCCGGTAAAGATACACAAGCCCATAAGTTAGCAGAAGCTTTAGGTGCATCAGTCATCGGTGGTGGCGACATTCTGCGTGCTCATCATGACCAGGCAACCATCAAACGACTCATGTCCAGTGGTGAACTGTTTCCAAGTGATTACTATTTAGGTCTTGTCCTTCCCTTTTTAAAGCAGTCCAGTCTCAAGCACAAACCCTTAATCTTAAGTACAGTAGGCCGTTGGCATGGTGAAGAAGATGCCGTTATGCAAGCTGCTGCCCAATCAGGACACCCTTTAAAAGCAGTTATATTTCTCAGGCTTGATGAAGCTGAGATGTGGCGGCGATTTGAGACAAACGAAAAGTTAATGATCCGTGGTAAGCGACATGATGACGACGCCGAAGTTTTAAAGATACGGATTAACGAATTCCAAACCAAAACGTTGCCAGTGATTGAGTTCTACAAGCATAAAAAACTGCTCATTGAGGTCAGTGGCGAGGGAGCACCCGACTTAATAACACAGCAAATTATAGAGAAACTCCTCTCATTTAGTTAGAGCTTCCTTTGCTGCCACTTCTTGACAAAAGTAATATACATCCCTTTAATAAAGCTTATCCATTAACAGGAAATAAAAAGATGCCGACCAAAAAAAAGAAACAAAGTGCTCTAAAAAGATTTGGAAATGCTTTAAAACCAAATTCGCGCTCTAAACAATTATTGTTATTTGTGTTCATTTTTGGAGTAATTGGCGGAGGATTTTATTTATATAAGAGCTCTGCTCAAACGGTGTGCGTAGGTGGTGTATTTGTTAATGGATCAACTGATCCCTGCGTAAGAGACATCCAGTACCTAGCGAATTATATGGCAAAGTATAAAGTCTTTACCGGCAGTGCTTACCCTCCCCTGGAAACAGATGCAAAGTATGGTACGAACACCAAAAACAGGATAACCGAAGTTCAAAGTCAGTATAAGTACTCATATCCTAATGAAAAAATATTTGATAAGCCAGTTTCTGTAGATGGAAAAGTGGGTCTTCAAACATGGTGGATACTCTGTGAATATGCTTGGGCGCCTGCACATGACCCCGCAGAAATTACTTATGATGCGGCTACAAACTTTGCTGGTGCTGCTGCAGGGTGCAAAGGCATGATATATGGACGCGGTTAATCTCTCTTTAGCATAACGGTGAATGCTTCGGCCGGTATATCAACCTTGCCGAAACGTTTTAGGCGTTTTTTGCCTTTGGCTTGTTTAGCTAAGACTTTCTTCTTTCGACTAACATCTCCGCCATATAAACCTATTGTCACGTCTTTCCGGTAAGCTGATATATCTTCCCGCGCAATGAATTTACCGCCAATGGCAGCTTGCAGGCTTACTTGAAAGTTTTGCCTAGGAATTACTTCTTTAAGCTTAGTGACAGTTTCACGACCTATTCGATCAGCCTCGCTCCGATGCACCATGATGCTAAGCGTATCTACACGCTCTCCAGCCACATAAAAATCAAGCCGCACTAAGTCTTCGGCTCGATAATCAGTCAGTTCATAATTAAATGAGCCGTAGCCGCTTGTTACGCTTTTAAGTTGATCGTAGAAGTCTGTTAGCAGATTAGCCAAAGGCGCCTCAAAGTCAATAACCGTCAACTCGGCATCAACGTAAGATAGATTTTTTTGTCGCCCGCGCTTACTTGTTATCAGTTGCAGAACTGCTCCGACGTAATCCTTGGGCACCACGACTTCGCCTGCTATCCATGGTTCACGAATTTCTTTTATGAGAGATGTATCGGGTAGCTCAGCTGCGCTTTTAATATCCAATCCATCGCCGTTATTCAAGTTCACTTGATAATCCGTCGAAGGGTTTGTAATAATAAGCGATAAATTGTACTCGCGCTCCAGCCGTTCGCGAATAATATCCATATGAAGTAACCCCAAAAAGCCAATGCGAACCCCAAAACCAAGCACCGGTGAGTTTTCCGGCGTGAACTGCAAGGCTGAATCGCTTAATGAAAGTTTCTCGACCGCTTCTTTTAATTCCTGATAATTTTCATTGGTTTCTGGAAAAAATCCAGCATAAACAAATGGTTGAACATCTTTATAGCCGGGCAAAGCAACGTCGGCCGGCTGTTGCGATAAGGTTATGGTATCGCCCACTTTGGCCTCACGTGTTGTCTTTAAGTTGGTTACGACGTAGCCAATCTCACCGGCTTTTAATTCAGATAATGGGTTCATGTCTGGGTTTAGCGAGCCTACTTCTAAGGCTAAACCCTCCGCTTCGGTGGCCATCATTTTAATTGAATCATCCTTCGCGATTTTGCCGTCTACCACCCGCACATATAAAATCACCCCCCTGTAATCATCATAATAGCTATCAAAAATAAGCGCTCTCACGACGGAGGATAGACCTTTCACATTAATGCTTGTTGGGGGAAGAATGTCTTTTAGGATTCTTGTTAATACTCGCTTTACGCCTTCTCCAGTTTTTGCCGAAACAAGTAAGATGTCCTCCTTCTTGCAGCCTAATAGAGAAATTATCTCCTGACTTACCTTTGTAGCGTCAGCGGCTGGCAAGTCGATTTTATTAATAATAGGAATGATCGCGAGATCTGCGGCCATTGCTAGATATACATTGGCGAGTGTCTGAGCCTGAATACCTTGAGCAGCATCAACTACCAGTAAAGCGCCTTCGCAAGCGGCTAAGCTGCGAGACACCTCGTATGAAAAATCGACATGGCCAGGCGTATCAATTAAATTTAGCTCATAATTTTGATACAGCATGCGCACCGGCGCTAGTTTTATGGTTATGCCTTTTTCTCTCTCGAGGTCCATCTTATCCAATACCTGTTCGCGCATTTGGCGCTTTTCTACCGTCCCGGTCAACTCCAGCAAGCGATCAGCCAATGTAGATTTGCCATGGTCAATGTGAGCAATGATGCAGAAGTTGCGTATATGATTCTGTTGCATGAAACCTAGTGTAACATCTTATCCGCTATTGACGTGTTTATATAAAGTATTTATAATAGCGTCTCTATGACATATCAACGAACGCCAATAAATCCAGGTTCAAGTGAAGAATTTATTTTGGCCAACCAAGACCGATTTGCAGCACAAGCAGCAGCATTTGCGGAACTCATGCGGTCTGGATCAGACAGTAGTCCGTTTGCCGATCTAGGAAAGCCCGCGACAGCCAAGATGGTCGAAATGACCAACAGTAGACCACCTGAACTCGATCCAACTTGGTAGTACTTTATTGAATCCTAATTGGTTTTAATACTATACGGCGTATTTTTTCTATAACCGGTTTAACTTCTTCCATGCCGAATAACCACGACACACCAAGATGGACTCCAAACGTCACAAGAGCAATACTGCCAAACTTGATACCCAGAGTTAGAAAGCCGCGGTCGGATAACTCAAGCGGCAACAACGAGACCATGATAAAGGCAGCCAGTACACTGAACCCGGTGACTGAAATTATACGCAAGCAAGCAGCCCAAAACGATTTATTAAGCAATGCCGGATCACGTATTAACATTACTAATACTAATAGTGTAATTTCTGTAGCGGCTGCAATTGATTGAGCCAGAGCTAGGCCAGCAAGTCCATAGACGCCAGGTTGGGCTAATCGGAAAGCCAAAAATATATTAAAACCAATTACAAAAAGAGATACGAACAACGGGGTGGCCGTATCTTTCTGGGCATAAAAATAGCGCGACAGAATTGTATACATAATCCTTGCGAAGATGGCTATTGATAGAAAGCCAAAAATGACAGCTACTTCAGGCGAAACACTTCCATACAATAGTCGAGCTAAATAACCGCGCGTAAAGTAGGAAATAACAGCAACCGGCATAGCAATCCATACCATGATGCGAACGACTTTGAAGAAATCTTTATGAAACAAATCGGGGCGGTGTTGTGCCAAGCGGTCATTAAGGCGAGGGAAAGCGGCTGTGGCGATTGCCGTACCAAACAGCATAACCGGTACATTCATTAACGTGGTCGCAAAGTTGTAGTAACTAACTGCCCCATGGCCGAGTGTGCTGGCACGATTTGTTTCAACAATATTGTTTATAGAATCTACGCCTTGGTCAACAGCCCGTGGCGGTAGCTTGCGCATAATAAGTCGAAAGTCGTTGGATTTAAAGTTAATTTTAGGGCGGTAGCTAAAACCTAGGCCCCACAATCCTAAACCAGCAACCGCAAACTGGGCGACAGCGCCTACCAACGCACCAATGCCTAAACCAATCACCCCGATATGGTATTTAAAGATATAAACACTGGCAATAATTGAGAGGTTATAAAACAACGGCGCAATGGCATAAAAGAAGAAGCGCCCAAAGGTTTGCTGCACACTAGTTAAAATGCCCGACAGCGTGAAGAGCAAAGGGTTAAGTGCCACTATTCGCATGATGGTAGTAGCCTGGTCAAGCTGAACGGGCCCGAGCTTGGGAGCAACTATGTGGTGCAATAACGGCTTGGCAAAAACAAAGATAATAAGCGCGACTGCAAACATCACGATAGTTAGCAGGTTAAGTAAGCTGCTGCTGATTTCCCAGATTCCCTTTTTATCATTGGATTGTAACCTGTCGGCTAAGACTGGCATAAAAGCCACCCCTAAAACGCCAGCTGCAATCGTCAGGTAAAAGAAGTCCGGGATCTGAAAGGCCGCAAAAAAGGCATCGGTACTACCTGGATTCACCTGCGTAAAGTTAGTACTGACAAGACGATTTCGGAAAAAGCCCAATAATTGAGCTAGAAGGGTGGTAACCATAAGTAGCAAAGCTGCGTTGCCAAAGGTAATTCGTTTGTTTGTTCTTGTCAGGAATTGCTTCATTCGCCTTCATTATAGGGACAAGCGGCACTCAAAAACACCCCAAATCATAAGTTTTTTCGAAGAATTTCTTGTTTGCTTAAATAGCGTCGATCTTCCCGAAGCTAGCACAAATCAATATAACGCGGCTGTTTTGGGCATCATAGAACCCTTCAAGACCTCCAACACTTCATCGGCTTCAACTGTCTCTTTTTCAAGCAGACGCTTTTTAAGTGCTTCGAGTTTGGATATATTTGCTTTAATGACAGCCCTGGCACGATTGGCCGCCTCACTGATTAGGTTCTCTACCTCAGCATCAATGGTTTTAGCGGTATCGTCGGAGTATTGTCGTTCGTGAACTAGCTTATCGAGCATCATGCCTTCATCAACATGGAAGACTTGGTCACGCAGCTTTTTACCCATACCCTGGTTAACGACCATGTCGCGTGCCAGCTCAGCCGCACTTTGTAAATCGCTGCCGGCACCAGTTGTCACATGATCAGCCCCGTAGATAATTTCTTCTGCCACACGGCCTCCGAGTGCCCTTGCTAACACGTCTTTGAACTCAACAATACTATGGTAATTCTTATCCTCAGCCGGTATTGACCATGTCACGCCCCCAGTCCGCCCGCGCGGGATAATAGTCACTTTGTGGATGGGATCACTGTCTGGTAGGATATGTCCCACGACGGCATGGCCTGCTTCATGATATGCCGAAATTTCTTTTTCTTTTTGGGTCATAATTTTACTCTTACGCTCGGGGCCTATGGCAACTTTTTCAAACGCGTTAGTGAGATCACTATTGTTAATCTCGCGGCGATTATGGCGAGCGGCGATTATGGCGGCTTCATTAGCAATATTCTGCAAGTCAGCACCTGAGCTGCCGGCTGTTTTAGCAGCCAAGGCATCCAAATTGACGTCTTTAGCTATCGGCTTTTTTGCAAAGTGAATTTTTAGGATAGCCTCGCGATCTTTTCGGTCCGGCAAATCAATATTGACACGGCGGTCGAAGCGTCCGGGTCTTAGTAGTGCCGGATCTAACACATCTGAGCGGTTGGTTGCAGCCAGCACAATTACATTTGTGCCTTGCTCAAAGCCATCCATTTCCACCAAAATTTGGTTCAAGGTCTGCTCTCGCTCATCATGGCCGCCGCCCATTCCCGAACCACGTCTTCGTCCAACTGCGTCGATTTCATCAATAAAGATAATGCATGGTGCATTTTTTTTGGCTTTGGCAAAAAGATCTCGTACACGACTGGCGCCAACACCTACAAACATCTCGACAAACTCAGATCCGGAAATACTGAAAAAGGGCACATTGGCTTCACCTGCAACAGCCCGAGCCATCATAGTTTTACCGGTACCGGGCGGCCCAACCAGTAAAACACCTTTAGGAATCTTGGCGCCAACAGCTTCAAATTTTTTAGGATATTTTAAAAACTCGACGACTTCTTGCAAGTCCTGCTTGGCTTCCTCAGAACCAGCCACACTACTAAACGTCATCTTATCCTTTTCATTACCGTATAGTCGAGCCCGGCTTTTGCCGAATGCAAGTGCTTGATTGCCCTGTCCTTGGGCACTTCTAAGCATAAAGAAAAGGACAGCGCTAATAATCACAACCGGCAAGATAGATACACCAATGTTCGCCCAGGTGCTGCCCGAGTTTGATTCGGGCCGAGTGTCCACAGTCACTTTATTATAATCGACGCCTTCATCCTTAAGGCTTGAACCGCTATCTTTAAATGATTCCAGCGAAGCTTTATCATCTCCTTTTTTAGTTATTGACAAGGTGTTGCCCTTCACTTCGATTTTTTGATACTGTCCGCTGTTTGCTTCCTGCACCACTTGGGAAAGCGGTACTTCTTTGAGGTGGTCGGGCTGGCCATAGGCCGCAAAAATAATCAGCCCGAATAATAAAATAAGTGCTATGAAGCCTAAATTCTTAAACCCACGGCGTGTCCCTTTGCCTCCCGTTTGATTTATACGAAACCGTTTATTGTCCATAAAGTCCTATTATATAGTCCGTTCTTATTGTTTACAGTCCAATTATATAGAATCTGTCATTCTTTGGCTAGCGCTCTCTATGCTTGAGTGCCAATTTTTCACCTGCTACCTCAATATAATTGTTCTTATCGACATCCATATGCTTATCATCATGAAGCGTTTTAGAACCAACTACCAATCGGTTTAGCAACTTGGTATCAAACATGCAATTGTTGAGCCGCAACCACATGGCCATGACCTCAAGCGCTACATCATAGGGCAACATGATGAACCAGTGCCGGTCTATCGCATGCTGTGACGGCTGAGTATGTAGAAAATGGACGAGCTTTTGGTCTATCACATCGTTTAAGCCGCGTAGCTGCTTCATAGTATCAATTACGTCGGCTCTCTGTTTGACCGTCAGATTTGGCATCACGCGCAGACGAATAAGATTGCGCAAATATTTCGGATCTTGGTTGGTTGTATCTTCGCGCCACGTTATATGATTACGTTTGGCGTAGTTAATCAATTCCTGTTTAGGAATATCTAGCAAAGGGCGCAGGAGCACATCGCTCGATCTCAGGGAGCTATAGCCTCGCCGGCCGGTACCGCGTATCCAATTTATGATAGCCGTTTCAATGGCATCATCCTGGTGATGGGCGGTGATAATTGCCCTGGCATGGTTGAATTCTGCAATTCGATGCAAAAAGGCATAGCGGGCTTCGCGGGCAGCTGCTTCGCTGGTGTTACTGCCTAGCCTTCCTTCACCGTAAACAAACT